>JBDSKY010000498.1:0-4170 GCA_039916675.1 Bdellovibrionia bacterium | reverse complement strand
TAAGAGCCTTCATAGCTGCCGCAGTTGCGGGATTTTTTGTACTCTTGTTTGCGTTAATGGCGACACCTGACCTTACCCATTCGGCTCTCTCATCTCCCAATGGTGGGTTGCCCTATATAGTGACCAGTATTTTGGGAGCGACTGCCGGAAAAGGTTTACTTTGTGTTGTAGTGTTTGCAGTTTTTGTCTGCATTCTTGCCGTCCATACGGGTGCGGTAAGAATCGTTTTTGCAATGGCTCGGGATGGTTTTTTTCCTTTCGGGCATCTTCTTACCCGGGTTTCAAAGCAATCACAGATTCCTGTGATTCCCACGGTATTCGTGGGTTTGGCTGCACTGCTAATTTTAATGTTTAACGTTAGATTTCCAAAAATCGTGGAGCTTGTAACTGCCGTTTCCATTCTCTGGGCTAATTTAGCATATTTGCTGGTTGTAGCAGCACTCCTTCAAAAAAGACTTCAAGGCTGGCCTCTAGGGGAAGAGTTTCAAAAAGGGCGCAATGCTTTCTCTTTAGGAAGGTGGGGGGTTCCTATTAACGTACTAGCTCTTCTGTGGTCTATTTTTATGGTGATTAATGTGGGATGGCCTAGGAGTGAGATCTTTGGTGAAGAAGGGTATCAAAAGTACAGTCCGGTTTTTTATACATTGATCCTTCTCGCAAGTGGAGCGGTGTATTATGGTTTCAGAAAATATAATAAAATGAATGTATCATTTGCAGCGCTTGCTTTGAATCGCGAGCTTGAATAGGCTCTAGTCGTTGGATTTGATTTTTGTTTCAATAGGGGGGGTTCTTAAAATGTTTGAATTGGGCACACAGGATCTATACATCGGTGGAAAACACACGGCAGCAAATGTGGGAAGGACGTTTACAAATTTTTCCCCTGCAACTGCAGAAAAGATTTGTGAAGTTCAGATAGCCAGCTCAATCGACGTGGACCAGGCCGTTGAAGCTGCTGAAAAAGGTTTTAAGCAGTGGTCTTCTATGACAGGTACCCAACGTGGCCGGATTCTGATGAATGCGGTTCGAATTATTCGTGAACGTGTAACTGAGCTGGCTCATCTAGAAGTTCTTGATACCGGAAAGCCGGTTTCAGAAGCCCTTGCAACTGACATTCATTCTGGTGCAGATGCGATTGAATACTTTGCAGGAATTGCCGCTACCCTTCATGGACAGCACACCGATCTTGGCTCTGCCTTTGCTTATACCCGGCGAGAGCCCCTGGGTGTCTGTGCCGGGATCGGAGCTTGGAATTATCCTTTTCAGATTGCGTGTTGGAAATCCGCACCTGCCTTGGCATGTGGAAATTCTATGATTTATAAGCCATCTGAGCTGACACCTCTTACAGCGGTGAAATTGGCTGAAATCTATACCGAGGCCGGACTTCCTGATGGCGTTTTTAATGTCGTGCAAGGGCAGGGGGAAACTGGGGCACTTCTTTCAAAGCATCCGGGAATTCGAAAGATTTCATTAACGGGTTCCGTGACTACTGGAAAAAATATTATGAAAGCGGCGGCCGACACGCTCAAACACGTAACTCTCGAACTGGGAGGAAAGTCTCCTCTCATCGTGTTTGAGGACAGTAAACTAGATCAAGCTGTATCGGCAGCTCTTGTTGCTAACTTTTATACTCAAGGCGAAATTTGTTCAAATGGTACCCGTGTGTTCCTGCAAGATGGAATTTACGAGGAATTTATGGAAAAACTTCTTGCCCGCGTCGAGAAGATTAAAATTGGCGATCCTTTTGATCCCGCCACTCAAATGGGCAGCCTAATCAGTGGGCCTCACTTAGAAAAAGTTCTCAAATACATTGAGCTCGGAAAGAAAGAAGGAGCCTCTCTTCTTTGCGGCGGCACGGTTCCTGTTTGGAATTCTGACTCGGCGAAATTCAGACGTGGACATTTTATCACCCCTGCTGTTTTTGTTAACTGCACGGATTCGATGACGATAGCTCAAGAAGAGATTTTTGGTCCAGTCATGACGGTGCTTCGTTTCAAATCCGAAGAAGAAGTGATCGAACGGGCAAATAAAACGGATTTTGGGCTCGCGGCTGGAGTTTTTACTCAGGATATTCAGAAAGCTCATCGAGTAGTTGCGAACCTTCAGGCGGGAATGTGTTGGATTAATAATTACAATGTGAGTCCTGTTGAGATTCCATTTGGAGGCTATAAGTCCTCTGGAATGGGACGCGAAAATGGATTAGCGGCTATTGAACATTACTCGCAGTTAAAAACCGTTTATGTCGAAATGAGTGAAGTTCAGTCGCCTTTTTAGACCTATAAGATAATTAAGAGATCAGGAATCTTTTCAATTTCTTGAAAGATTGCGATGATGCTGTCTAAGGACTTAGCTTCAAGGAAATAGGTGTAAGAAAGGTGATTCTGGTTCTTACTTTCCTTTTTAGACTGAAGAACTAACTGAAGATGTTTAAGTTCAAAATTATGGACGCCCTGAAGAAAGAGGGGAGTATTTTTACCAATAAATTTGAATGGGAAAGAATGAGGATAAGTTTCTTTAGCTAGGAGTTCTTTCAATTTATCATAGCGGGATGTGCTCATAGCTAGCCTCTATCCCGTTTTTGACAAAAAATTCAACCGTAGAATCATTTGAGAGAAAATCTTAGTTTAAAAACATTCCCATTATTCGCGTTCTGTCACGTTTTTCTTGAGAGTCTTTTTCCCGAGCCAAGTTCGTCCAGTGGAGCGGATTTGTTGGGGCAAATAAATGTAGCCCCGAAACTCTCTGTCCATAGGGAAACCTGATCATACGTGTTAAAGACGGCAAGGCCAAGAATTGTGTGATCTGCTCTTGCGTAATAACATTGCTCTGGTTGCTAATATCCAAAATTTCAAGTTGAGTCAATTTCAGTACTTCATCAATGACTGGGCCGTTAAGGTCGCGAGTATAGTTTAAACTAAGTCCTCTAAGCTGCTGAAATCTACTGAGCAACAACAGTTCTCTCGGTTCAGCGAGTCTTGATCCTGTCAGGTCTAACCATTCCAGCGTTAATGGAAGGTTTGGAATTATGCCTTGCTCCAAATCCCCCATGCCGGAGATATCTAAGAATTTTAAATTCGGAAAGTTTTCAGAAGTTAAAGGGACTAGTGATCCAACCTCGCTGTCCGCTAGATTTAGGTGTTCTAGAGTCTCTGGTAAATTCAGAAAGAACTCTGAAGTAATTTGGAAGGAAATGGTTCCCCATCCATTGCGTCCGATATCTGATAATCCAAGGTATTTTAAATTGGGAAGATGTTCTTGATTAATTAATGAAAGGTCATTGGCGCTCGCTATTTTATTCCCAGACAAGTCAAGAATTTGAAGGGAAGGGGGTAAAAGTCTAAGAATAGAATTTGGAAGTGTTGAACATACTTTTGGTCTGAATCTGGCGTATCTGTCTCCGCCATCGTTGTTCAGGGGGGTATCAATACGCATTTCATTGAGAATCAAAGTTTTTAAATGAGTGAACCGGCCTATGAACTCAGCAGGATCACCTATGATCTGGCTCTGTGACAGGTTTAAGGATTCTAACTTGGGTGAGAGGTAGGCTAAGGCCGCTGCAGGAAATGTGGAGCGACTGAGGTTTACTTCTCGTGAAGCACTAAAAAAAGAGTTGGGGCCGGAGAAAATTTGAAAATCTTCTTCAGTCAGAGTTTTTCCTATTACGATAACTTTTTTGCCGAAGTGTTCGTAAACAATGATGTCTCGAAAATTTCGATTGGTGCTAGATAGGTTTCGCTGGTCGTCCAGATTGAGCCATTTTGAGATTTCTAAGAAGATCTCGGAAGGGAGAGCAGAAAGGGGAGACGGAAGGTCGGAGGTCTGCGAAAGAGTTGCATCACTCTCCCTAGATGTTCCTTCAGCTAAGGCTGAAAAACTGAAACTGTTGAGGATAAGTATAGAGAATATAAGGGCCTTGAAATTAAGACTATGCATAACGCGATGCATTATCATCTTTGGGTTAAATATTCAACTTAAAGCGGATAATTTGTCGATTTCTTGAGTTAAGTCCGCCAATTTCAGGGAATAACCCTTTTTGGAACTAGGACTTTCATGTTAAACGGTTTCGTGGTGGTAATTAAATTATGGTTTTAGATTGGATACCCGCTCAAACAGCTGAAGCTGTGGCAACGCTGAACCTCTCCCTTTCGGTTCGGTCAGTTCCTGAAATTGATG
>JBDSKY010000497.1:0-4166 GCA_039916675.1 Bdellovibrionia bacterium | reverse complement strand
TAGCTTCACCAGTTCAAGCCAAGGGACGACCTTTCGCATAACTATCCCTAATGGTATAGATCGTTCAAAAAAGGAGCCTGAAGAATAGAAGTTTAGGTCGGACTTACCATTATACCGTTGAGAGTTTTTAATATAATTTCTCGTAAGGCTTGGGGATTGTCAGGCTTAACAATAACTTCATCGACCACTCCACTAGCCAGCATTTTCTCTTTGTCAGCAATCTGAGTAGATGATGTTAAAACAGCCACGATAATCGAATTTAGTTTATTACCCCAGATTGATTTTAAGTTTTTATATTCCTTAATAAACTCAAATCCGTTCATAATCGGCATATTGATATCGACAAAAATTGCGGTGGGCGAAGGTGTCGCATCTTCTAGCCAGTGTTTCAGAAGTTCCAAAGCCTCTAGCCCGTTATTAGCGAAGTAAATTTTTTCAATATCTTCTATTGGTTTACACACTCGTTTGACTAGGTAATGTAATATGAGATCATCATCTACTACCATGAATGTTTTCTTCATCAAATCCTCGTTTAAGGTCTTGTCAATTTGAGGACGTCCCGTTGCAGTAGCCTCAGAATCCGAAGATTTCATATATTGATGACCCTCGTTAAATAGATCCGGTTTCGAAGTCACGACCTAATTGTACTCCAATACGGTGAACCTTCACCATATTAGTGGTTCCTCTGCGCAAGGTAGGTACCCCGGCTGTGACCACGATGAGATCCTCCGCTTGAGCCCAGCCATTTGATCTTAGTACTGTCTCAACCATAGCAAACAAATCATCAGTAGCAACTAATTTTGGAATTATTTCACCCTGCACGCCCCACACAAAAGCCAGGCGTCGAAGCATCGCTTCTTTGTCCACAATCGCAACAATGGGTGTTTCCGGGCGATACTTGGCGAGAGTCCGAGCTGCCATTCCTGAATGAGTTAAACATGCAATTGCTACCGCGTTGACCTGTTGAGCGATGTGGGCAGCGCTGCTTTCTATTGCGTCCACTACAGAGCTTCTTGGGTGTACTTCTTGAACATGCCTGGAATAGGCTCCGCGTGTTCGTTCTGCTTCAAGGATGATCCGAGTCATAGTTCGCACAGCTTCTTTGGGATAAAGGCCTGAAGCTGTTTCTCCTGACAACATCACTGCGTCTGTTCCATCGAAAACGGCATTAGCTACATCGCTGGCCTCTGCTCTTGTAGGAGTAGGGGAGGACATCATGGATTCCAGCATTTGGGTTGCGGTGATGACTGGGACGCCGTGTTTGTTACAAGCTTGAATGAGTCGCTTCTGAATAATGGGAACCCGTTCTGCGCTGACCTCGACGGCCATATCTCCGCGAGCGATGAGAAGGGCGTCCGATATTTCGATAATCGATTCGTGGCAGTCTACGGCTTCCTCTCGTTCAATTTTGGGGACGATGATCGGAGCATCGTTAGTTAACTTGCGCATTTTTTCACGAAGTCTTTCGATATCGTGTCGAGTTCTAACAAATGACAGTGCAACCGCATCTACGCCTTGAGAAATTCCGAAAGCGAGGTCTTCGAGATCTTTTTCAGTTAGGCACGGAATTGAAAGAGGAGTGCCAGGAAGGTTCATTCCTTTTTGGCTGGTCAGCCGGCCTCCTACTTCTACTTCGACGACAATTTCAGGCGGAGAAACACTAACAGCCCGAGTTGCAATTCGGCCATCGTCAAAGAGGATTCGAGCACCTTTTCTTGTATCGTTGGCTACTGGTAAAGCAATCTCGGCTGAGATTGGAATAAGAATCTTTCCTACGGTAGAAATTCGGGGTGTGGTTCCCTCTGGATAAAGCAAGATTATATCACCCGCCTTAAGTTCAATCCCAACTTTAGGCAGGATGCCCACTCTTAGCTTAGGACCTTGAAGATCCTGCATAATTCCGATGGCTCGGTTTTTATTTCGAGCTGCTTCTCTAATTGCTTGGATGAGTTCTAAATGGTAAGCGTGGGTTCCATGGCTGAAGTTGAGTCGGGCAACGTCCATTCCTTCATCGATCAGGGCGGAAATTTGTGCGACTGTTTGGGATGCGGGCCCTAATGTACAAACGATTTTAGCTCTTCTTTTGGATGACGAGTTCATATGCGCGCCTTGTCCTATCTAATTCATCCTGAAAGTTTTGCGAGATGACTCGTTCTCGCTCGTTACTTTGGGCCTGATTTTGAGCAATTTTCACTTCATAGCTTTTGGCTTGTGCTGCTAAGTCCGCCTTAAATTTCATTTCAGCTATTCGAAGTTCATTTGCGTTCTGAGTCTTTATATCATCAAGTTTGATATCTTGGTTTTCTTTTTGATCAGCAAGCTTTTTTTTGAAATCTTTGATTAAGATATTAGTCTTAGCGACGTGATCTTTATGCGCCATTCTTAAGGCTAATTCAGAATCCTGCCTAATTTCATTAATCCTATTTTGTGCTAAGATACGCGACGAATCAAAAGCGTTGTCTGAAGCTTTCTTCTGTTTATCCAGAAGTCGACCATAGTGATGTTGAAGAATTTCAGTCTGCCGAGCAGATTGCCATCCCTTGTCTTGGAGTTTGGCGGTGGTTTCTAATTCTGAGTCCAAAAGGTTACCATAGTTTTCGGATCGTTCTAATGCTTGGGAAGCTGCGTATGCTCTGTTTGCCTTCGTGATTTGTTCTTGATAATCTTCTCTAGCTTCCTTAAGTTCGCTAGCCTTATTTTCCAAAAGTTCAGTGGTGAATTCTTTGTGTTTATCCCGTTCGGCGGAAAAGGTTTTTTCGAAATTCTTAGTGAGATCTTTTCTCATACCTTCTTCGGAAGAGGGTGAAATGAGGTTGATGTCAGAGGTGGTTTGTGTTTTTTGAAGCTTATCTTGGAGCTCAGTGATTGTATCTAGATTGTTCTTTCTCTGGTCACTTAGCGCCTTCTGATAATTTTTCCCTTGCTCCTCAAGTGCCAATTCTCTGGTCTTCCTGCTTTCTACAATCTGTCTTGAAGCCGCTTCATCTCTTCGTGCTTCCTCTTTTCTCGCCCGTTCGTCCGTATTTGTAGCGCGTGTTTCGAAGTTTTTTTCAAGATTATCGAAATCACGTTTGTGTTCTATGTTTTGACTATTAAAGAGTTCATTATATTGTCTCTCTTTTTGAGCAACGGTTTCTGCTGCGAGACCACCGTAGTATTGATCTTTATTTCTTAAATTCTTGTCCTGCTTGTCTAACTGAGCTTGGTAGGATTCGTTCATCTGGCGGATTTCACGGCGCGCTTGATTTTCTCGTTCCGTATTTCTTGCAACTCCGTCATTTAATTGTTTGGTAGATTCCTTTTGAAGCTCAGTAACTAAATTTTTATTGTTTTGTTTGGTGGTTTCGGCGGCCTCGAACTGATTCTCTTTAAATTCTTTGAGTTTTTCGATGTTGTTGTGTTCAGCTTCTTCTAGCCTTTTTTCTTGATCATTCTCGTGTGCTTTGAGGGTTTTATTATCTAATTCTTTTCGTTTATTTGTATCGTCGACAAATGTCTCGAATAGTCTTTTGTCCCACGCCCGATCATCCTCGTATTGACCTTTTTGATTGTACAACTGTTCTTTGGCCTGATCGAGGGATTCTCTAGAACGAGTTCGTTCTTGATAAAGTGCTTCGTTAGAGTCCTCTTTCAAATTATTGATGGCGTTTTCGGCCGCTTCAATGTTTTGCTCGACGGCATATTTGTAAGAGTCTGTCACGCGATCCAATTCGCGTTCCGAAGCTTCGCGGATACGCTTTATTTCAGCCTGCTTTTCTTTCTCAGAATCGCCTAAGATCTTGTTATAATATCTAGTTAATGAACCGTTATTAGAAGTAGGAGATACGCCACTCATTGTTTCGCCTCTGACAATTACAAAGCAAGGGGCGTACCATCTTTAAAATAAATTTGAAGTTTCTCTTTGTTTTAGTGAATGGTTGAAATCTAAAGCTAAATGTTTTCCCTATAACCTCGACGAGCAGAAATGGAGAGCTCTAGATAAGTTCACTCGGCAAAAATGGACCTCTCACTCGGCAGAAAAGGTGCTTTTAAAAACCTGTGTTCTGAATCTCTTTCTTTGCTTTTAGCTCCTCAATTCGGGCTAATTTTATCCGGACATAGATTAACCGGCCAATTCGGTAAAGAAGTGTGTTTTCGTCAATACTATCTGTCTCGACAGGGCGCCA
>JBDSKY010000496.1:0-5988 GCA_039916675.1 Bdellovibrionia bacterium | reverse complement strand
GCTACGCCCAGTACTGCCGGTCCGCTCAGCGGGGTGGGGACGCCCTCGGTGGCCGGTACGACGGCCTCGGCTTCCGTCTTGCTTTGGTGAGTTCCCCTTAAAACTTGGCGCTTTCATTCAAACGACTTAAAAAAATCCGAGCTCTGTTATCCGTCTTATCCAAACGAAGCAGTTCAGTTAATAAAGCTTTAGCTCGATCTGGGTCATTTTTTCGATCGGCTAAAACGGCGAGATTAAACAGGGCTGGCTGTTCGGAGGGATCAATGGACGCTGCCTTTTGAAAGGCGCCTTCAGCTTCTGCGTCTCGATCCCACCTGAGGTAGTAAACTCCTAGGCAGTTCCAGCTGAAAGCAGATGTGGGATCTTTAGATAACGTTTGTTTCCAAAGTATTTCTTCATTTTTGTAATATTGCGCCTGATGAAATGTAATTTCCGTGAGGAGAATTAAAGCTCCAGTACTCATTCCAATTGCAACAGGGATCCACTTCGTTTTGAGCTTGTTCAAACTAGCCACGAAAAAATCAGCAAAAAGTAGGACCAAACATGAAAAAGACAAGTAATGCCAATGATCTGCCACGAACGAATTTTTCATATAAGGAATATTCACCAGCCCTAAAACGGGGAGAAGGGTGGCTAGATAACAAAATACAAGAAAGAGCCTTTTTTTAGTGTGGAGATAAGCAGAAATTTGTCCGTCATTTTGGTAGTCCCTTCCTTTTTTAGCGATGAATACAACTAAAAAGGCAAGCAAAACCATGGTGATTAGACCCGATAGCCCCATTTTTACAGGGAGCTCCCTTGGATAGGAAAAGCGCAAATCTATAGGTAAGAAAAATGATTTTAAGTAATGACCTAAATTCTGCCAAATCAAAGCGAAGCGTTCGACAGGAGTTCCGTTCCAAATTTGAATTCCTCTCTTCATGAAATTTACGTGATTGGTCCATAACGTGGTGAAGGTGAAGAGCGCACCAAGAGAGAAAAAGGGAAGGATTCTTTTAACTTCCGCTTTACTCAAGAATAGTTTTTTTTCTTTTCGAAAACTTAGCTCATGAAGAAGTAAGACTATTGGAAAGGTGACTACGGATGTCTTCGAACAAAGCGCTAAGAAAAAAAGCCCTAAAGATTTGTTTTTGGAATTTTCGTCATCTTTTAAATAGAGGTACCAGCTCCCAAGTAGGAAGGTGGTCGCCATTAAAGTCTTAATTTGAAAGATCCAGGCTACCGCTTGCAGCTGCGCGGGATGAATCAAAAAAATCAAGGCGGCCAGTAATGTGCCCTTCAGCTGATAGCGTTTACCGATCCAGGCCACTAGGGTGGCGTTCAAAGCATGAAAGCTAATATTTGTAATATGGTAGTAGGTCCAAGAGAATTTAAATAACTTCCACATTAACCAAAGAAGACTGTAAGTGAGAGGCCAGTAGTCTGCTTGGTCAAAGCTAGCCCAAAAATGAAAAGGGTGAGCGGCCTCGCTTAGCGCAAGATTGTCAGAAATGAAGGTCCAGTCATCCAGGATAAAGCTACCTGAAAGCGCTGGATAAAAAACAAACAGAGACAGGAAAAAGGCCGAAATAAACACTTGCCTAAACGAAAGATTTTTAAGGGATAGCGTTCCCAATGACATCTCTCCAGTCTAGGTTGAAAAATAAGGTAACGCAAGCCTTGATTCAGATTGGAATTAACTACACTTTGGCAGATGAAAGGTTAATTCTAAGACGATTGTCGGATTTCCAAAATTCTAAATAGTAAGACATGGCGTCTTGTTTTAGAGTTTTCAATAAATCAAAATAAGCAGAGTGTAAAAATTTAGCGTCTTCAGCACCCTTTTTGATTTTACAGGTCATCCGGGCTGGTTGGTATTTTAAGGTGGTAGGGTCTAATGTCTCTTGTGTCTCGTCATTGATCCAAAGCTTGTAGCCTTCTTCAGACGAGCCATCAATCCGGTGGATAAAGTAGGCGGTGTCTTCAACACGAATTGCTTTGGTCTCTTTTCCAATTTGAAGATGATATCCTTTCTCATCTTTTACCAAGCTTCTTGCAAAAAGCCTTCGAGTGGGTTCATGCGAAATTTCTGTACCGTCTGCGATCCAGATTCCATTATTGGTAAGGACAATAACTTCGTTATCGACGAAAAACTGGGTGCTATTATTCTTGGGGATTTCTGTATTTTTAGAGGTCACTGAGTTTCTCCATTTTTATCCGTTATTTTACTCGGTTCTTGGCATCGAAAAAGAAAAGATCTAAGTCCTATCTGAGCTGCTATTAATCCAGTAAGAAGTCCCTCTTCATAATTGAAAGTGGGGTGACTCATTAACTCTGGGAAATCCTGGGGATTGAGAATATCTTCGGGTGTTAGATGCGGTCTGGCTTGGCTGGCGATTTGAGCAACTTTCTCTTGCTGCTGAGCTATGAGTTGGTCCATAAAGGTTTCAAATTTGAGTTCGAAAGGTTTGGTGGAGCCCGTACGGATCTCCTTAGGGTGGTCCATGATGGAGCATCATACCTCATCTTGGAAATTTTCAGTAATCTTCTCGCAGGCGGGGGAGTGGCAATGCTAGAGTGTGCCTTCTTATGAGAATCGGTGTATTTGATTCAGGTATAGGCGGAATCACAGTTCTATCTGAAATAAGAAAGAGGCTGGGCTCTGTTGATTACGTATACTTAGGTGATACCGCGCACCTTCCCTATGGGACTAAGAGCCCGGCGCAGGTTGAGCGGCTGTCGGTGGACTGTGCTCGCGTTTTGAAAGAGAAAAAAGTGGATGTTTTGGTCGTAGCTTGTAACACCGCTTCCAGTTTAGCGATTGACTCAATTCGACTCGCGATGGACCCTATTCCAGTTTTTGGAATGGTTGAGCCAGGAGTAGAAGCCGTTCTTAGCGCCATAGCAAATCTTGAGAAAAATACGCCATCAATGACCTCTAAAGCTCCCATTGTGGTGCTAGCAACGCGGGCGACCGTGCGGAGCGGGGCCTACAGTAGTGCGCTTAAAAAGCATTTAATTCCCCATCTTTTAACCGATGAAGAGTCCCATTCGGTGTTCGAGCTAGCCTGTCCTTTGCTTGTGCCTATGATAGAGGAGGGTTGGATTGATCATCCCATTTTACACGATACTCTTGCGCTGTATGTTGGGCCGCATTTATCGGAAACTCCTGGCGTGGCATTATTGGGCTGTACTCACTATCCTTGGATTATTGCAGCAGTTCAAAAATCCTTACCAGGTTGGAAAGTAGTAGATTCGGCAAATGCAGTGGCATCTGCCCTGGAGCGTTCGGAGTTTAAAATAGCTAAGCCTTTAACAAGACTTGGGAGTGGGAATGTGCAGTGGATTTTTACCGATCCCGACGCAGTACCCGCTTTTGCGACCAAAATGATTCATTCCATGAATTCAGGGGAAATATGAGCGAACAAAAAACTTACGGGGGCGGCTGTCCCATGCATGCGAATTCTGGCGACATGGAATTTGCAGCGAATACGGGCTCTAATTTGACTTATAATAGTTACCTCAAGGTGCCTGAACTCTTAAATTTACAGGTTCAGCAATCTAAGCCTGCTCATCACGATGAGCTTCTTTTTATAGTTATTCATCAGGCTTATGAGCTTTGGTTCAAGTTAATTCTCCATGAGATGGAAAATGCGATCCGTTATATGAAGGAGCAAAATACGCTTCGTGCTTATCATTTTATGAATCGCGCAGTGCAGATTCTCAAACTCCTCGTACAGCAAATCCATATTCTTGAAACAATGGCTCCGGTCGAGTTCTTGGCATTTCGTGATCATCTCATGCCAGCCAGTGGGTTTCAGTCGGCTCAATTCAGGGAAATAGAGTTTTTAGCTGGGTTGAAAGACGAGGCTTTTATGAAGGTTTTTAAAAGTCAGCCAGAGTTCTTTGCCCGTCTTGAAAAACGGCTTCGAGAGCCTGATATTCGCAGCGCCTATTACGATATGTTGAGAGCCCAAGGATTTAAAATACCTGAAAACGCAGGGGATTTGGAGCGAAGCGGCTGCTCAGACAAAGTCCGCGAAGAAATAGCTCGAGGTTTGGTCCCTATTTATCAAAATACTGTGGATCATCTGCCTCTGCATTTACTCAGTGAATCTCTGGTGGAATTTGATGAGTACTTGGGTTTATGGCGAGAGCACCATGTAAAAGTAGTAGAACGAGTGATTGGAGCAAAAAGGGGAACGGGCGGATCTGAAGGCGTGAATTATTTAAAATCCACTACTTCAAAAAAATGTTTTCCCGCTCTTTGGGAAGTTAGAACCTACTTGGTTAAAGAAATTCGCGCTTAGCTCGTACAGAAAGTCAGCACTTTACAGCTATGCGGAGTGGTCATGTTTCTTAAGTTCTTCCGATAAGCGGATACGAGATTCTCGTCTTTTTTTGGATTCCTCATACCTACGCTTTTCATCGGGGGTTTCCGGGATTACTGGAGGTACCAGAGTTGGGCGTCCGTGATCATCTAATGCTACAAAGGTTGTATATGCAGTCGCAGTGTGGGTGGTTTCCCCTGTTATTGGATTTTCGGAATCAATTCGCACTCCCACTTCCATAGATGTTTTGAAGGCCGAGTTCACCATTGCTCGAAGCGTGACAAAATGGCCTACTTTTACCGGAGCCATGAAGTGCAAAGCATCCAGAGACGCTGTAACGACGATTCGGCGAGCATGGCGAGTTGCTGCAATTGCGGCAGCGATATCAATCCAACTCATGATTTTGCCCCCGAAAATAGTACCTAGCGCGTTGGTGTCTGAGGGCAACACGAACTCGGTCATTTGTACTATTGATCCTTTTGCAAACTTTCCAGCTAAGGGTGGGGGAGATGTAAATGCCATAATAAGGGATGATATGGGAAACTGCGTAAATTTTCAAGATTTGACAATTTTGCTTAACCTATATAGTTGATCAGAAGTGCCCCTCACTACTTTGGCAGGTCTCCTTTTTATCAACATTGTTTGGTCAGCGCATCCTATTATAGGGAAGTTGCTTTTGTTGGAAATGACCCCACTCGAGGCTGCATGGGTGAGGTATTTCTCGGCCTTTTGTGCCTACCTGGCCATAGTTTTGACTTCGAGTTTCGTTGCAAAATTCGAAGCCAAGCGATCTTTCAGCAACTGGAGTCAGTTTTTCATAGTTCCTGATAAAGCCTCGGATAAGGTTCTCATCGTTGCTCTGGGGATTATGACGTTTTGCTTATCTCCCTTCCTTCAGATGCGAGGTCTGACAACTTCACTTGCCACTGAAAATGCCATTATTGTTGCCCTTGAACCCCTAATGACGGTTTTTTTAGCATGGTTGATTTTAAAGGAGTCAGTCACCCGTTTTGATTTGCTTGGTTTTTGCTTGGCTTGTGTGGGGTTTGGAATTTTGGCTGAACTGGATCCAATTGGGATCTGGCGAAGCGCAGTATCAGGGGGTCGCTTGGACTCACATTTGTCTGGAAATCTATTGTTAGCCTTATCCCTAGTGGGGGAAGCGTCATTTGCAATCATAGGAAAAAAATTAATTCGGAATTATTCTCCTTTACAGATTTTTGGATCGGCACTGGCAGTAGGTGTGCTGTGTTTAACCGCTGCCGTGGCGGGTATGTTTTTAACAAATGAGTTATCCATCAACGGACCTTCTATTTCTCTTTTTCATGTGGATAGATGGGAGTGGAAAACGTTTCTTGCAGCATTCTGGATCGGGCCGTTGGGCACCACTGCAGGATATTTGATTTATATTACCGCCTTGGTAGATGTTTCTGTTGTCGCTGTAACACTGTTTTTGTTTCTTCAGCCTTTGGCGGGTGCTTTGTTAGGCTATTTTTTTCTAGCAGAACGGTTAAATGGGTTGCAATGTTTTGGAAGTACTTTAATCTTATTGGCAGTTCTGCTTCCTAGTGCACTGCGATTAAGAAATCGGACCACTCATTGAGATTAATCTTGCCGTTCGGAATTGGACCTTTCTATACTTGATGTTTGGGGGGGGGAATGGACGTCTCCAGTTACG
>JBDSKY010000495.1:0-10257 GCA_039916675.1 Bdellovibrionia bacterium | reverse complement strand
CTTTCTCTCGAGTTGGGAGTCAGCTTGATGTCACCGTCAGCTCGATCGGAGATGCGACTAGTTTAGAAGGCGGAATTCTGCTGGTAACTCCGTTGCGCGCGGGTGATCAGAACGTTTACGCGGTAGCGCAGGGTCCTGTAAGTATCGGCAGTGTGGTAGATGGGACTTCAAAAAATTTTCCAACAGTAGGCCGCGTAATATCTGGAGCAACCATTGAGAAAGACTTTGATTTTAACTTTGCGGCGAAGAAGAATTTTAGGCTCGCACTCCATCATGCTGACTTCACGACAGCGGCCCGAGTTGCAGTGGTTATCAACGGTGAGCTAGGCGGGAAATTTGCGAGTGCTCGAGATAGCGGAACAATTGATGTAGTGGTACCATTTAATTATGATGGAAATTCAGTGGAGCTGCTTGCCTTGATCGAGAACGTCAATGTAAATGAAGATTCAAAGGCTCGAGTAGTATTGAACGAAAGAACGGGAACCATAGTGATGGGCGAGCACATCAATATAGTACCAATAGCAATCTCACACGGAGATTTGGCGATCGATATCAAGGGCGCCCCTAAGGGTACGAAGCCGCAACGTGTTGCTGAAATGAAATCAGGCGCAACGGTTTCGGATCTTGTTAAAGCATTGAATACATTAGGTGTGCAGCCAAAGGATTTAACCGCAATTTTTCAGACTTTGAGAGAAGTTGGAGCGCTCCAGGCAGAATTGGAGATTATGTGAGTTTTACAAGTTGCCACAAGCAGGTACCTGGTTGTTTAAGCATCATGGAAGATGCAAGCAAACAAAAAAGATCATCGGAAGGTGGTCTAATCCAGGAAACAGGACAGGAAGTACGGCCCGCTAGGATGGTGGGTTATTCAAGTCTTGATTCTGCTAAATCCAGCATGGACGCTGGTTACGACGACCGTGCGTATCTCTTGTGGCGGAGGGGCGAAAGTTGAGCCAGTCTATTTCGATGGGCAAGCCGGCTTTCGCCCCCTCTTATTCTCAGGGTTCCAATAGAAATATCTCGCCCGCTGAGGCTATGTCGGCCCCCGTCTCTTCAGCGAAAAGAATGCCACATGTTGATCGCAGTAAAGTAGATCCCCAGGTTTTAAAAGCTGCGGAAGGCATGGAGGCCATGTTCTTGGATTATTTGATGAAAGTAATGCGAGAAACCGTTCCAAAAAACGATATGGACTTGGAATCACCAGCGACAAATATTTATCGCGGAATGATGGATAGTGAAATTGCACAGAAAGCCGCACACCGGGGAGGTATTGGCCTAGCAGAACAGATCATTGCTTATCTTGATTCAACCAGATATCATTTACCTCAGGGGCAAGGAGTCCCGGCCATGAATGGCGCAGCGAAAACGCAAGTAACTGCGCCAGTGAATATGCCAGTGCATAGGGAGGAGAAGCCATGAGGGTAGGTCATCAGCCCGGGAACAACCCGGAAATAGCTAGTTCCAAAAAGAGTGGGCGCGGTGCCGCAACTGGCGATGTTAAGCACGGCGGCGGTGGGCCTGAACTGGAAGAGGCTTCACATAGACGCGTAAATTCAGATGTAAAAGCAGATATTTCGAGTAAAAGTAAAGACTTTGCTAACGCAAAAGCGGTGGCAAACAATGCACCCGATGTAAGAGCGGATAAAATAGCAGAACTAAAACGTCGGATCGCAGACAAATCTTATAAAGTCGATAGCGCAGCAGTGGCAGATAAATTGGTAGATGATCATTTAAGAATGCCGGATAGAGATTAGTCGCCAAAGGATTTGGCGAAAGTAGTAAATAATAGTCCGGAGCAATCAGGAGGATTGCGGCTTGGAAAATACATTACTTTTAATAAGTCAGGTCTTGAAGAAGTTAATTGGCTCCCACCGTCGGCTACTGGATGTGGTCCGGGAAGAGAAGGCTTGTTTAGTACAGGCGGATCTTTCTAAAATCCAAACAGCTACCCGTGCCAAAGAGGGTTTGATTGAAGAGATTCAACAGACCGAATCCGCTCGTCTCAAGTTAATGACTGAATTATCTGTTGAGTGGAAAAGGCCTTTAAAAGAACTCAGTTTAACTCAATTAATCATAACCATTCAAGGTACCGACCCCAAGGGCGCCGAGCAGCTACGCAGCAATTTAAATATATTAACAGTATTGATGCAAAGGATTACTGAACAGAATCAGGAGAGCCAAGCCTTTATTGAGCGGTCTTTAGAGCATGTCCGTCAAATGAATAAAAATGTTATGGGCGAGGTGACTGCCAAATCGAGTACCTACACTCCGCAGGGTCAACGTTCTTCAGGATTAAACCCTTCCAGGTATATCTCCAAGGAAATATGAGATATTAAATGGGAATAGCAAATATATTCAACACAGGCTACTCGGGACTTACGGCTTCAAGAGCGGGGATGGCTACGAGTGGTCACAATATTAGCAATGCAGGTACAGAGGGGTTTTCCCGTCAACGAATCGTGACTGAAGCCCTTGTACCCGACAACTCGGGTAAAAGTGCTAACGCCGTTGGTCGTGGGGTCCGGGTAGCGAGAGTAGAAAGATTGAATGACGAGTATCTTGAAAAGCAAATTCGCAATGGGCAGAGAGAAATGTCCCATCATGAAGAAAAGGAAATGGGATTACGGCAGGTCGAGGATATTTTTAATGAAATGAACGGGGACGACATAAATCATCAGGTAACAAAATTTTTCAATGATTTTAGACAACTCTCCAACGAGCCCGAAAGCCGTGCGGTTCGTGAGGCTTTGCGTGAATCAACGCACGCAATGTCTAGCAACTTTCGCTCGATACGGAAGCAATTGGAAGAAGTACGAACACATTTTGATTCGAGAGTTGAGTCCTACGTGGGGGAAGCGAATCTTCTTGCCGGACAAGTAGCGGAATTGAATAAAAGAATAAGGCTTTCTGACCTTGCTGGAGGAACGCCGAATGATCTGATGGATAAGCGAGATATGGCGCTTAAAAAGTTGGCGTCCTTAATGGACATCGCAACTCAAAAAGACAACCATGGCAATATCTCTGTGGATATAAGAGGTGCCGGTTCGCTTCTGACGGAAGATATCGTGAGGCCCCTTTCTATTGAAAGAACCCCGGCTGATGATCAGGGTAAATCTGATGGATCATTGTCAATCCGCGCTGAAGGAAACGTAACTGCTTCTATTACGCATCAAATTAGAGGTGGTAAGCTCGGAGCTTTGATTGAAGTGAGAGACAAAACCATTACTGGCCTGGTTGATAGATTGGATGAGATGGCCTTCACATTGATAAATTCAGTTAATGACATTCATAGCCAAGGTGTAACCACTGACGGCAATAGTGGAATTAATTTCTTTAAGCCGGTTGAGAATAAAGAAAAAGCCGCCGAGTACCTCGCTCTTTCTGACGATGTTCTCGCAGATGTAAATAATATTGTTACAGCAGACCTGGCGGATGCACCGGGGGATAACCGAGTGGCGTTAGCTATTTCTAAACTACAGAACGAAAAAATGATGGGAGATGGGCATTCGACAATGGAGGAATGGTACAATTCCATAGTCAGTGATGTCGGAGTTGCCAGCTCGAAGAACAAATTCGCGATGAACCAGCAGAAAGATATTATGACTCAGTTGGAAAAAATGCGGGATCAAATATCTGGCGTTTCTGTCGATGAAGAAACGGCGAATTTAATGCAATTTCAACATGCTTTTGAAGCTTCGGCGAAGGTGGTGCAAGTTGCTGACGAAATGTTAAAAACCATACTTTCTATTAAAAGGGATTAGATGAATTCAAGGAATTCTAAATGAGAATCACCGATAATGCCAACTATGACTCGGTCAAGGGTGCGATCAGTCGGAGCAAAGAAAAAATGGGAAATCTACAATTTCAGTCGACCACTTTGAAAAAGCTTAATACTCCATCAGATAACCCTGTAGGAGCCTCAAAAGTATTGGAATTGAGAACTGACAAAATGAATAACGATCAATATCAGATGAATTCGAAAATGGCTGAGACATTTTTGAATAATACAGAATCTGCGGTAGCGGATCTGGCTGAAATAATCGCAAGAGCTAAGGAAATAGCAATTGCTCAGTCCAGCACCAGTACCTCTAGTGAAAGCACCCGGGTAGCGGTTTCGGAAGAGATCAATCAACTTTACAAGCAAGCTATTGGTGCGGCTAATAGAAAAGTGGGCGAACGGTATCTATTGGGTGGATACAAAACCCAAAAAGCTCCAGTTGATGAGCAAGGTAATTATCATGGCGATGATGGCCAGATGATGGTTGAAGTCGCAAAAGACGTTTTCTTGACCATGAATATTCCTGGTATTGAGGCCTTTAATACTCAGCCCAAAGTCGCCTATGCCAAACAAAATGGTTACGGCAATGCCCGAAATAATGACCCGGTTGATCAAGAAGAAATATTGGAGAATGTGAATATCTTTGATGAACTCCAGAATTTCAGAATTGGTTTACTTACTGGAAATATGGAGGCTATTCATTCAACGCTGGAAAGATTTGATCTGTTGCATTCCAGATTGGTGACTACTCAGGCGAAGCTCGGTTCTAGAATTCAAGGACTGTCGGCCACTTCACAAAGCATTGATCGTCAAAATATTACGAATGCGTCACTTACCTCTGAGTTGGAAGACGCTGACATGGCCCAAGTCGTATCGGATATGGGAAAAGAAGAAGGAATATATAAGAGTTCATTGGCGAGTTCGAGGAGATTGATTCAGCCCACACTTTTGGACTTTTTGAAATAACAGAAGGATGAAAAATTGACGCATAGAGAAAAAAGTTGCAAGTGGCGGAGCGTTAGTCTAAACGTTTTTCCGGTGATGGAATACTCGCCTTACGCAAAGATGGAGATCTTATGTTAGTATTGACACGAAAGTTGGGGGAGAGCATCGCAATTGATGACCACATCAAAGTAGTTGTGGTACAAATTAAAGGGAAACAAGTTCGCATTGGAATTCAAGCCCCGAAGGAAACGAAGATTCATCGCGAAGAGGTTTATACGGCTATCCAAGACCAAAATAAGGAAGCTGTAAATGCCCCGGCGGTGATGACGCAGGTATCAAAAGTTCTTAAGGGATAGGTTTAAAACATAGTATTTAACTTAACCAAGAGGTTGAGCGTGATCATAAAAACAGGACGTTTTGGACAGCTCGGCGTCGGAGAAGACGAAATTATTTCGATGCCTCAGGGAATTTTAGGGTTTCCCGAGTATAAGAAATTTTGCTTAGTCGATCCCGGCGATGATACTTTGATTTTGTGGCTACAGTCTTTGGATAATCCAGAGATTGCTTTTCCAATTCTGGAGCCAAAAATCTTTAAACCTGATTATTCGGCCCGGCTTTCCGCCGTGGAACTCAGAGAGCTAAAATTAGAGAACATTAATCAGTCGGCGGTTTTCAGTATCTTAACGATACCTGAAGACGTGGCGCAGATGACTGCAAACTTGAAGGCCCCTTTAGTCATTAATTTGAAGGGACAAATTGCCAAGCAAGTTATCCTTCAAGAAAATGAATACACAATCAAGCAAGAGATGTTTAAAGAGCTGAGGACTCACTTGGTCACGATCCGGTCTCAAAGGATGGCTACTGAGAAAGTTCCTTCAGAATCTGCTGCAGAGGATCTGGGCCCAAGCGTGAGTAGTGTGGTGTCGGTTAAAAATATACCGCCATCTATGGCTGTTAAATCGCTACACGGCTGATAAATTCAGTTTAAGGTAGGCGCTGAGGGTGATTGCTTCAGGCGTTCTCTGTTTGCCATTTGCATATAGGCATGGGCTTCTCTATTTTTAGGTTCAATTTGAATAATGCTTTCCCATTCAAGTTCTGCATCTAAAATATTACCTTGGCTGTAATGAAGTAGGCCGAGTTGTATCCGAGCCGGTGCATACTGTGGATGCTCGCGCTTAAGTTGTTGGAGTTCCTGCATAGATCGGGTGAGAAATCCTTTTTTGGCGTAAGCTTTTGCCCTACGGATACGGATATCTAACGTGTCAGGGTCCAAACGGGCGGCTTTACTGTATTCTTCAATGGCTTCTTCATAGCGTCGATAACGGAAGTAGAGATCGGCAAGTTCCAGGTGCTTGACCGCAAATTTTTTATCAATTGCTAGGTCATCGCCAGTTCTTTTATGGGCTACGGATTGGTTAGCCTGCTCAAAGACACGCTTTGCATCATCATATTTACCAATGTCATTTAAGAGGACAGATAGACAGATGGCTGCGTCTGTATGTCGGGGATCTAGTGAGAGAGCTTTTTTTAAATTCTCTACGGTAGGCCCCACCTGCCCCTGAAAGTAATACATCACTCCGAGTAGATAATATCCGTCAGGATTTTGAGGATCCCTTTTCACTCTTTGCCGGATCAGCGGCTCGACTTCTGTAAACTCTCGTCTAGAAAGGAGCTCTTGAATTTGCTTGTCGCTAAGATTCTTCTCTTTACTGTTCGTTTGTGGGTCGGCCATCTTTGGAAGGTTCCTCGGATTTTGCCTTAGACGCCTTTTGGTCTATGAGGGCAAGTTTTTCCTGCGCTAATTTGGCACTTTGAGTGTCCGGATATAATTCTATAATCTTTTTGTATCTAGGTTTAGCGGAATCGTAAAAATTCCCATTAAAATAGAAATCGCCAATGGAGAGTTCCTTATTGGCGAGGAGATTTAGAATTTCGATTATATCTTTGTTGGCTTCGGCTGAATCAGGCCCCGACGGGTAATTTGCCAGGTAATTCCTATAAGCTTCCAAGGCTTTTTGGGCTGGGGTTAGGTCGCGAGCCACCGTGCCGGGAATGTCGTTGTAATAGGATTTACCGATTCGAAACATGGCGTAAGAAGCTTTTTCATGTTTTGGGTGTAAGTCTCTAAATGCTTCGTAGGAAGCCGCCGATTCAATATAAGATTCTTGCATAAAGTAGACATCTGCGATTCTTAGCTGGGCGTCCACGGCAGCGCTGGAGTATGGAAATTTGTTTTTGATGATGCGGAGCTTATCAACAGCGAGCTGATAATGATCGCTCTTGATTTCTTGTTCGGCTTCATTCAACAACGATACCGGGTCATTTTCGTCTATACGCGCAGTCGAACAACTTGAAAACAAGGTCCCGGTAAAAACAGTTGTCGATAAGATCGCCAGGGCGACCCAAATTTGAGTCAAATTTTTAACTGGAGTAATAAAGTTGCGCATATGACCACCTCTCACATATTTCTGACACTAAAGCACCAATAAACTCGATATTTTTACCCAACCGATGCCTTCGTGAGAGTACCTAACTTGTTGCCAAGTATCTCGTTTTTCCTGGCTGCCTTGAAGATTGGTTGAGAGTTCAGTTGAGCTTTCGGTCGAAGTGGGTAAAAGACGAAGTTTTGTACCGGCTTCGAGTCTGGCTAATTCTGAGTAACGTTCTCCGGGACCGCTTCGAACCGAATGCCGCTGGATGGAAACAGCAGGAGGGGCGGTACTGGCCCATTTTTGTAACCCGAAAATGCAGGTAGTCAAAATGAATCCGGCTAAACCAATATTTCCAAGTGGAGTCATAAACATTTTGCGAATGGAGCGAGTGTTCAGATAGGCGCGAAGCCAAGCCAATAAAACTAGCATACCCAAAAGCCCTAATAGAAATCGCACCTCATCGAGAGACACTTGGTCCGCTAACTGTTCCAGCGCATTGGATGCCGGATCCAATTTGTCCGCTCCTATAGCTTGGCCTAAAACAGACCTAGCAAGGGACAAATTATATCTTATATCAGAATCATGGGGGCGAAGTCGGTTCGCTTTTTCTAGGTGAGCTATTGCGGGTCCAAGCTGGGTCAGTTTGTATTGGATGGTTCCCAAATTATAGTAGTAGTTGGCATTGTCCAGGGGCTTTGTCTGCAGGGCCTCTAAGGCGTCCTGAAATCTTTGTGAATCATATAAATTTCTAGCTGTCTCCCAGTCCCCCCATTGTGCGCCCTTTTCGGAAGGTTGAGCGGCTGACGCGGTTAACTTGCCAAAACTGAGATAGGCGCAGAAGAATAAAAGGAGCACAAACATCCGGTAAAAGCGGGTCATTTTACAAAAATACTCGTCCCTGGCGGAACCTTGCAACAAAAATAAGCTCATGCTATCTGATATTAGCACTCAGGCTACTATTTTGGGGGACTTCATCATGTCATCTCTGTTTTTTAAAGAATCCAAAACAGAAGTGGACTCGCTTCGAAGGTCTCATCGATACCTGGCAGCTAAGAAGGAGTTGGCAGAGTCTATTTTGGAAGCCAGCTCTAAAACTCACTGCATCAAAGAGAGTGTGTCTCCAGCCGCTCGAGAAAATTACTTAGAAGAAATTCAGGAATTTGTCAAAGATAGAGGTCGAGAACTTTATTTCCCGTTTTTAGGATCTGGACTGGGTTCCGGTCCCTTCACAGAGCTTGTGGATGGGAGCGTTAAGTTTGACATGATCACAGGAATTGGAGTTCATTTCTTTGGTCATACTCACCCTGCGCTTTTGGAGGAAATGATTGATGCTGTATCCGCAGACGTAATGCAGGGCAATCTCCAACCAGGAATCGAAATTAAGAATTTACTAAGAGCTCTGCTTGCTAAAGTAGGGGCTGGTTCTCGATTGGTCCATGGTTGGGCCATGTGCAGTGGTACTATGGTTAATGAAGCGGCGCTTAAAATGATTCGGCAAAAAAAGGCGCCTGCGACTAAAATCATGGCTTTCAAAGATTGTTTCGCAGGTCGTTCGACAGCCATGCAAGAGATCACGGATAATCCGAGTTATCGTCAAGGACAGCCTGTTTACGGGGAAGTTTACTATCTTCCCTTTTACGATCCCAAGGTGGGTTTAGCGGGAAGCATTGCTGCGACTCTCTGTGAGATGAAAGAGTTGCTCGTAAGGTATCCCGGCAAATTTGCCGCTCTTATGATTGAACTGGTTCAGGGTGAAGGCGGCTTTCAGTTTGCCCCGCGAGAGTATTATGTTTCCATTTTTGAGGAGGCGAGACGTTCCAGCCTGGCGATTTGGGCGGATGAAATCCAGAGTTTTGGGCGAACAGGCGAACTCTTTGCGTATCAAAAATTCGCATTGAATGAATACATGGACGTAGTCACTGTGGGAAAAATGTTGCAAGCTTGCGTAGTGCTCTATACGGCCGAGTACAATCCGAAGCCTGGCTTAATTGCTGGAACTTTTGTGGGAAGTACGGTTGCCCTTAGGACTGCTCGAAAAATCTTAGAGCTTTTGCATGTCGATGGGTATTTGGGTAAAGGTGGAATCATTGAAAAGCTTTCCAACCGTTTTGTCCAACGACTGCAGGTGCTGCAAAACGGCTCTTGCAGTGGAATGATTTTAGAGATTAGGGCCATTGGTGGGATGATAGCATTTGCTCCTTTCGATGGAACAATGAATGATGTGAAGTCTCTGTTAATGAGGCTTTTCGATTTAGGGGTCGTTGCCTTTTATTGTGGTCACGGGCCTTATTTGATTCGATTGCTCCCACCCCTCGGTGCAATGACCGAAGAGCATGTGGATCAAGTGTGTCACTTGATTGAAACGAGTTTGCTAGAAGAAGCGAAATTGCGCAAAAAATAGGTGAATAGTTGATGAATCAAATGAAACGCTTTTTAGAAGAAGCAAAAAAGATGATTCGAATTCACTCCGTGAGTTCAGAGGGCAACGAAGAAATTTCCAACTATGTAGCAACTCTTATGCAGGATCGGGGTTTGAAGACTCAGGTTCAGCATGTGACTCATTCGAACGAAAAGATTTCCAAACGACAGTTTAACGTCCTAGGAATCCTAGGTGATCCTTTAGTAGATCGAAAGATTCGCAAGGGCCTCCTTTTGAATGCACATCTAGATACCGGAAGTCCTGGTTTATCGGAAAATTGGACGGAAACCGGGGGGGACCCATTTTCAGCAACTGTCAAAGAAGGGAAAATTTTCGGCTTGGGATCGGCCGATGTAAAATTAGATTTTCTTTGTAAATTGCATGCTCTTGAACGATTTCGGGAGCGAAAATTAAAAAGTCCGATTTATTTAGCCGGCACCTGCGGGGAAGAGCTGGGGATGTTCGGGGCTAAGAACTTAATTAAATCCTTAGCTCTCAATCCAAAATATGTCTTAGTAGGTGAGCCTTCTGGTCTGAAGTTAGTTTATTCACATAAATGCATGAATATTTATCGTATCTCAATTGGTTATCAGATGATTGAAAGGGATGCGCGAGGTTTCAATCGAAGAATTGATCTTCATTCTTTCGGCAAATCGGCTCATAGCTCCTACCCTCACCTA
>JBDSKY010000494.1:0-7747 GCA_039916675.1 Bdellovibrionia bacterium | reverse complement strand
TCTCTCGGCGAATACTCTGCCCTAGTTGCTATCGGGAGCCTACCGTTAGGAGCAGCGGTAAGGTGGGTTCGAGAACGTGGACTCGCCATGCAACGTGCGGTCCCCAAGGGCGAAGGCACCATGGCTGCCATTCTAGGATTAGATGATGCGCTCATTCTGACACTTTGCGAAAGAGCCACTTCCGAGGCTATCAAGAAAAGGGCCGAAAATAGCGGAGATCCTGACGAACTTTCAGTTGAAGCCATTGTAGAGCCAGCTAATTATAATTCACCCGGACAGGTTGTGATTGCTGGGTCGAAGGATGGAATTGCGGAAGCGATTCACTTAATTAAAACAGATTCAGAATTCTCCAAAGGGAAAATCATTCCACTCCAAGTTAGCGCTCCCTTTCATTGTAAGCTCATGGCGCCGGCTCGAGAAAGAATGGCCGAAATTTTTTCTCAAGTTGAAGCAGCTCATAAACCTAAAATGCCTATTTGTCCCTATGTCCCCAATCGCACCGCTCGAATGACACGAGAGGCGGGACTTGTCTTCGAACTCTTAATTGAGCAAGTGGATCATCCAGTACTCTGGAAACAAAGCGTTACTACACTGCTTGATGCGGGATATACACACTCTGTGGAATTTGGCCCAGGCAAAGTCCTCTCAGGTCTCATTAAACGAATTGCCCCTCAAAGCTCTTCTGAAAACCCAAGAAAATATACTCAACTCTCTATCAACGAATCAAGCCACCTGAAAAGTTTGGACGTTGTACTTAAAAGCCAAGAAAGAGCGTACGTATGACTCAACTTCAATCAGCTCTAATCACAGGGGCCTCGCGAGGAATCGGCGCCGCAATTGCAAAACAGCTGGCACAGGACGGATATTACGTACTTCTAAATTATTCCTCCAATGAAGCCAAAGCAAAGGAAGTTTTGGATCAAATTGTCAGTAGCGGTGGCGCAGGTGAGCTTTGCGGATTTGACGTTTCCAATCCTGAACAAGTAGATGAAAAATTCGAAGCCAATGCCAAAGCTCATGGACCGCTACGGGTCCTGGTCAACAATGCCGGAATTACCGTAGATTCCCTGCTGGTCCGAATGAAAAATCAAGATTTAGATAAAACGCTCTCTGTTGATTTAAAGGGAGCCATTTATTGTACACGCGCAGCCGCCAAACAAATGATGAGAGAGCGGCGCGGTAGTATTATCCAGATATCGTCAGTAGTAGGTGAAGCAGGAAACGCGGGGCAAAGTGCTTATGCGGCTGCTAAAGCTGGATTGATCGGCTTTAGCAAAAGCGTTGCACTAGAACTCGGAAGTCGTCAAGTAAGAGTCAATGTTGTATCCCCAGGATTCATTACAACAGACATGACTGGGACCTTGACGGATGCACAAAAAGAAGCGATTCTGCGCGGCGTCCCACTAGGATGTTTTGGTGCCGCCGAGGATGTTGCGACTTTAGTTGCATTCTTGGCTTCCCCGAAAAGTCGATATATCACTGGCCAGGTGATTGGGGTAAATGGCGGAATGTACATGTAAATAAGGGAGATACCAAGATGTCTGCTTCTGTTGAAGAAAGAGTTCGTACTATTATTTGTGATCAATTAGCGGTCGAGCAGGAAAAGGTCACACCTACTGCATCGTTCATCGATGATTTGGGAGCTGACAGCCTCGACATTGTCGAATTGGTTATGACCATGGAAGAGGAGTTTGACCTTGATATTCCAGACGAAGATGCAGAAAAAATGAAGACTGTAGGCGACGTAGTTAAGTACATCGCTTCTAAAGCAGCTCATTAATTCTGCGAAAACGGATTCCAATTCGGATATAAAAGCGACTGGGAGATAAAAATATGGATTCGAATTTGTCTCAAGGCAAACGTCGTGTTGTAGTTACAGGAATCGGTGCGGTCACCCCATTAGGGCTCTCCGCACAGGAAACTTGGAAAAACGCACTACAGGGTCAATCGGGCATTGCTCGCACTACTTTGTTTGAACTCACCGATTGTCCAGTTACTTTCAGCGGAGAAGTCAAAGGTTTTGACGTAACGCGATCCGTTGGACCCTATCAGCCGTCACCAGGCAACCCAGTTACACAGGCAGCCAATTCAAAAGAAGCCAGGCGCGTTGGACGCTTTGTCCATTTTGCATTGGCTGCCGGTTTAGAAGCTTACGGGGATTCTGGCCTGGACTCAATTCGCTCAAAAATTTCTCCAGAAAGAATGGGCGTCAATATTGGTGTAGGCATGGGAGGCTTACCCGAAATTGAAGCTGTGCATGATGAATTTCTTGCTAAAGGTTATCGCCGGGTAACACCTTTTTTTATTCCGCAAGTAATTCCGAATCTGGCATCGGGGCAGCTCAGCATTCTTTTAAATCTTCAAGGTCCAAACCTCTGTAATGTAACCGCATGTTCCTCTAGTGCTCATAGCATTGGCGAATCCTACCGGCAGATTCAGCGCGGAGATGCGGATGTTATTATTTCTGGAGGTGCAGAAGCCGTGATCTGCAAACTCGGAATTGCAGGTTTTGCTGCAATGAGAGCATTGTCCACACGCAATGATTCACCCGAAAAGGCATCTAGACCTTTTGATAAAGATCGAGATGGTTTTGTCATGGGCGAAGGTTCTGCAGTTCTAGTGCTAGAAGAATATGAATTTGCCAAAGCACGTGGGGCGAAAATTTACGGAGAAATTCGTGGATACGGCCTTTCAGGAGATGCGTATCATATGACCTCTCCGGCTCCAGAGGGAGAGGGTGGACGCCGCGCGATGGCGATGGCCCTAAAGGATTCCCAGCTCAATCCTGAACAAATTGGCTATATCAATGCCCATGGCACATCGACTCCTGCAGGCGATGCTGAAGAAGCACGTGCGATTGCGCGAGTGTTTCCAAATGGCCCTGAACACTTGCATATAAGTTCTACGAAATCCATGACCGGGCACCTCTTAGGGGCTGCTGGTGCGCTCGAAACAATTTTTTCCCTCTACGCAATTCGAGACGGTCGAATTCCACCTACAATCAATTTAGAGAGTTTGGATCCGGCCTGTGAAGCCCTCCGGCTTAATTTTACGGCCAATAAATCCGTGGAAAAACGCCTGGATTATGCGCTATCCAATAGCTTTGGGTTTGGTGGTACAAATGCAAGTTTGATTGTAGGACGTCTGTAGGGTGTTTTAAGAACATATTTCCGAGTTTCGGTGATAGAGGAAGTTGAGTTATGAGTTCTGACAAAAGCGTTCTTATTGCATCCGACCATGCTGGAGTGGAATTAAAAGCTCAGTTAATTAAGCGGCTTTCTGCTTGGGAGTGGGTAGATCTTGGTCCTTTAGATTCCTCCCGTGTCGACTATCCTGATTATGCTGAAAAGCTGACCGAGAGAATTGCATCCGGACAGGCACGTCGAGGAATTTTAATCTGTGGCAGCGGTATTGGAATGAGCATTGCTGCTAACAAAGTTAAAGGAATTAGAGCCGCGTTAGTGGAAAATCCTATCGCTGCCCGGTTATCCCGGGAACACAATGACTCGAACGTACTTTGTTTAGGATCTCGGTTTGTGGCCCCAGAATACGGATCAGAGATTGCCGAGGAGTGGCTTAAAGCTGAATTTAGTCAGGATGCTAGGCATCAAGGCCGACTAAAAAAAATAACAGCAATTGAAGGAAAGAACTGATCATGAATACTTCTACCAACAACTTCAATCGTAATTTAAAAACCGCAGATCCAGACGTTTCCAAGTGGATTCAAAAAGAATGGACCCGAGAAGAAGAAGGTCTTGAGCTCATTGCTTCTGAAAATTATGTCAGTCAGGCCGTCCTCGATGCCCAAGGCTCCATCCTGACAAACAAATATGCCGAAGGCTATCCTGGCAAACGTTATTATGGCGGCTGCGAATATGTTGACCAAGTGGAAGCTTTGGCGATTGAACGAGTTTGTAAACTTTTTCACGCGGAAGCAGCCAATGTTCAACCCCACTCTGGATCTCAAGCCAATATGGCCGTCTATTTGACCTTGATGGGGGCCGGCGATAGTTTGGTCGGCATGAGCTTGGCCGAAGGGGGACACCTCACCCATGGAAGCCCAGCTAATTTCAGTGGCAAACTTTTTAAAATAAGTTCCTACGGCATTCATCCTGAAACGCATTTATTGGATTACAATATCATCCGTGAGACTGTAAAAAAGGCAAAACCAAAGGTTTTGGTAGCAGGTGCAAGCGCCTATCCACGGATTATTGATTTTGAAATCATGGGTGAAATCGCCAAAGAGACCGGGACTGAATTGGTCGTGGATATGGCTCATATCGCAGGCTTGGTCGCAGCGGGCTTACACCCCTCGCCTATTCCCTATGCAACCTACACCACCTCTACGACTCATAAAACCCTCCGTGGACCACGCGGCGGATTGATTCTATGTAAAGCCGAGCGCTTGAAGGCCGTAAATTCTACAATCTTCCCTGGCATACAGGGAGGTCCTTTGATGCATGTGATCGCCGCCAAAGCTGTCGCATTTGGAGAAGCACTGACACCAGAGTTTGTTCAGTACCAAAAAAGAATCGTAGAAAATGCAAAACACTTGGCAGAAGCCCTGATGAGTCATGGTTTCAAACTCGTAACCAACGGTACCGATAACCACCTTATGTTGGTTGATCTCACAGCAACAGGAGATGGCACCGTTACCGGCAAGGATGCTGAGGCCTGGTTGGATTTGGCCGGCATTACGGTTAATAAGAACACCATTCCAAATGAGAAAAGAAGTCCTTTTGTAACTAGCGGCATTCGCATTGGCGTTCCAGCCATTACCACCCGTGGTATGAACCGTGATGATATGAAGCAGATTGCCGGATGGATCAAGCAATCGCTAGAGTCTCGCGGAGACCTTGGCAAATTGGCCCAAATTAAAACCGAGGTGAAGGAATTATGTAATAAATTCCCCCTCTATCAAACAACAGAATTGAAGTAGGTAGTAGTAAATGAAATCTCGTCACCGTTCCCGTGAAATTGCCTTACAAATTCTGTATCAACACGACCTCATTGCCCATTCCTCAGGACAGCCCTTACCTAAAGGAAGCCAAGTGACCGAAGGTCTTAAATACCATTTTGAGTATTTCGCTGTCCCACCAGAACTTCGGGAATTCATTGCAGAGCTAGTTGCCGGCACCTTGGGTAAAGTTGAGATTTTAGATCTTCTCTTGGAAAAGTATGCGGCTAACTGGAAAGTTGCACGCATGAGTTCAGTGGATCGCAGCCTATTACGCATGGCACTTTATGAAATGTTGAACTATAAGGACAGCCCTCGTACTGTCGTAATTGATGAGGCCATTGAACTAGCCAAGCAATTTGGAACTTCTGAAACCCCAGCCTTCATAAACGGGATTTTAGATAATGTAAAAGAAACGAATCTAGAGATACTTCCTTCGGCCATTGAAACAGCTTAGGCGGCTTCCTGGTGACCTGAAACAAGTTTTATTAAATATTCATTAAGATCGTTTTTAGGCAAATCTGTATAGTTATGGGAAGAAGTTTCGACTACTCTCCTAGCTGTTTCTTTATCAATACAGCCCCGCAGTAGGCCTAAAAACCGAGGATCCGCAACGAGAATCAATCGCTCGTATTCGTTGTCAATTCTTCCTTTTTGGAGGCGACCAGCGAGCCTCTGTGCAAAAATCTCGGCTATATGCGAAACTGCTCCTTCATGCCTATCAAGCCCCCCCTTTTGCTGATGACTTGGCGCAGGTGAGTGACCACCACCCGAATTGGCCCGTCCGGCAACAGAACTATATCGACGTCCCTTATCGTCCGTATCGATGTCGTGATTCCTTAAGCGGCCTTCTGGAAAATTAAATTCCTGTAATTGCTTGAGGTCCTTGCCGTACCCTATGCTTGAAAAGAGCTTAGCCCCAGAACGGTGAGCCAATAATATCCAGGTTCTATCATTTTTATCTAATTGATTTATTAAGTTCATATTTAGAAATATTTGCAACTCATCCGCCAATCAGCGAAACTAAGCACCTAGCTTACATTTAAAATAAAATTGGATGCTGCCAGCTAAGCAGAGAAGGGCTTCCGCATCTGCTCTCCGCCATGAGGATCCTGCACCAGCCCTGGCTGCGCGTCTCTATATTCTGGACTTTTCATAAGCTCTGCTTTTCGTGAGTACATTTGCCTTCCCAGCTCTTCAAGTCTGGGACCCAAAAGTTTTTCTGCCAACGGAAAAAGGCTCTGCTCTTCGGTTTCGATATGAAATGAAGTGAAGGACATCAGTTCTTGTAGCTGGTCCTCAAATTCCGCCGTTATCGGGTTCATATGTCGGAGATCTTTGATTAACGTCTTTATCTGCTCATGATCCTCAACACTGACTACAGCAAGAGCAGCTGTCTCTGGATATTTCTCGAGCTCCGGATAGAAAAACTCTTCTTCCAATTGAGAATGGATTTCAAGTAGCATCAAGAGTTCTCGAATTACTCCCCTTCTCATTTCCGGCGCTCGCGTCTCGGTAGTTTCACTTTGAATGATTAAGCCCTTAGCTACTTTATGATCGTCCCTAAGCAGCTGGGTTGCAGTAATAGATCCCATAAAGAATCCCTCATTTTTAACTCAGTTTTATCCAGCTAAAAATGCAAAATCTGGTCCACGAGCTTTGATAGCTATTAGAATTCCTTCGGCCCTTTTAGGGTCGAGAACGTCAGAATCTTTGCCATTCTAAGTAAGTTAAAATGAAGAAACTAAAGATTCGTACAGACGAGGTCCTGCACTGAAATCAGCGGAGCGTTCGTTATAGACACCTTTGTTCCAATGCCATTGCTTTCCGCATCTTGGATTCTTACAGTTCATCTCATTGCATCCATCTGTGCGTTCCGTCGCCGTACCACAATAATAACAAGGACGAATTCGGCCCTGGTAGTACGCGACGTAAAGTGGATCTTCCACATCTGTTTCAGGTGGGGGACCGCCAATCAGTTCTTCAGGAGCCTGAAGGGCACCTAACTCCAAAATTTTTCGAAGTTGAGCCTCATCCTTTGCATATTCTTCACAGTTCGCGTTGATATGGGGCTTACCACATTTGACACATCCTTGCCAGGTACAGAGGGAGCATGAAAAGGTCGTAGGGCTATCTGAGGTGACTTGCATGCCATTCACGCAATTTTCCACTGGACATTGAAACCATCCCGATACTTTTCTATGAAGAGTGTTTTCTAAAGTTCTCTTCTCAAAGAGGTCTACTCTTTCATTCGGGATTTGAAGTCTACGGAGGTAAGTTAACCCCATAGGTTCTTTACATTGAGGGCATTGGGCTGGCTCGATGCCACTCTGATTAATAGCAAAATCTACTAAACGTACCGAGCAAGTGTAACAAAAGTAGCAAGGACAATTGGCCGGACCAGTGTTTGGTTCCGTAATTTCCTCGTATTCCTCCAAGCAACTCACGCAAGTCTTTTGTAGTGAGTCTTTTTCCATGACCCATTTCTTTAATTCAGTACGCCTGGCTTGAATCGCGACCTTTAGAAACTCGTTAAATGTGGGGGTATTATCCAGTCCGGCTGCTCTTAAGGAATCGAGCATTTTAAAGGCGAAAGATTCTTTTTCTTTTGAAGATAGAGTATCAGAGTGAGAGCTAAGTAGGGCTAAATAAGTTTGAATGGTTTCATCTTGCGGGTCGTATATCTCTCCCATTGGAACTCCATGGGATGTAAGGTATAAAGCGAGATCCAAATTCTCATTTTCGAGAGCAAAATCCAGAGCCGTGCTGCGATCGTCTTTTCCTAGATGC
>JBDSKY010000493.1:0-3030 GCA_039916675.1 Bdellovibrionia bacterium | reverse complement strand
CGCCGAATTTTTTATATTTTTTGGAATTCGCTTCCGGAGCTTTGCAGCCACAGCTTCATGCCAAATATAGGGGCTGCTTTGTACGGTGAGGCCATTCTCTTTCAGCAATCGAAACTTGAGATCTGCAAGTTCGGAAGGTTCATCCAACATGTCTATTGCGTTTAATGCCAGAGCCAAATCATACCTTGCATCCCGAAGCGGTAAGTTCGACAAATCCCCGACAATAAAATCAGCCTTTTGGTTAGTAATCAATGAATTTTGAACTGACGTTGGATGTTCTGAACGCTGGAATCGAATAGGTCGGGATACCGATCCCGCCAATAAATCTTCGGGAATTCGGAGCGCGCCCTGGGGACCAGGGACTCCCAAAATTAGATGCCGAGCCAGAGCAATACTTGCAAACGAACTATCGACGCCTAAATAGGACCGAGCGTAGGGCTTCAAAACCAAATAAAGCCCCCCCACCCCGCATCCCAGCTCCAACACATCGGACTGAGGTCCTGACGCTGAGGATTTTGAATGCAACTGAGCTAACCACTTTCCTATTTGAGCGAAGGGCCCATGATCCCAATATTCACGGATGAGTTTATCCATGAGAGCACTTGAGGATCCTACTTCCGATTTCCACCATGGCTTTCCCGAACTAGGCTCGAGATCATTGACTCGCAAGTAATGATTCATTAGATACAGCGCATTAACTCTCTCTGCTTCCAAGTCCTCTTCGATGTGCTCTATTTGGATTTCTGCTTTGGCCTCCAGAAATTCCCTTCGGTATTGCCCGGGAATTTCAGAGTCTGCCACTACCTGTGCAATTCCTTTAACGTGGCTCAAAAGGTAATCACGCACGTCTGCGACCACTATTGCGACACCTCCAAGAATCGGAAATTTAGCTCCACAGACAGAACACTTGAGTTCACCTGTAGTGACCTCGAAGACCGAAGAAGTTGCCTGGATTTGGAGCTTGTTTGTTGCTGCAGTCCCTGCTTTCGATTTCGATCCAGAACTTAGCTCTAAGTCGCCCGCGCAACGGCGGTTTTTCTTTCGTTTTGGACAACTAAGCTGACTCAGAGTCGTATTAAGCATTATTTAGACTCTCCCTGACAATGCCAAAAACTTAGATTCGGTCATTTCTTCCATAGCATACCTAAGGCCTTCCCTGCCCTGCCCACTATCTTTCACGCCGCCATAGGGTTGGTGATCATAACGGGTTGTAGGTACGTCATTAATTACAACTCCTCCCACCTCCAACTCTCGATAAAAACGCTCGATCGCTGGCCAGTTTTGAGTAAATATGCCTGCTTGCAGACCATAACGACTCGCATTGATATTCTTTATTATCTCAGGAATATCAGCAAATTCGCTAATCGTCATCACAGGGCCGAAGACTTCGTCTTGAACGAGAGAAGAAGCAAGGTTACCTTGTTTTGAACGATTTTTAGCATTTGAATTCAAAACCACCAAGCTCGGTACAACCAATGAAGAATTTGAAGAAGTTTCAGTTTCAGCGTCCGCCTGGGACAAGGGTGCACAATTCCCTTCTTGTTTTTTAGCGCAAATGACTTCGGCTCCGCCTCCAATTGCCTTTTGAATCTGAGTTTGAACTCGTACTGCAGCCTTTCTATGAATCAGAGGCCCGGAAATCACGGACGATGAGCTTGGGTCTCCATAAGGAGTCGCCTCAGTCGCGGTTTTCAAATGAGAACTAAACTCCTCTCTTATTGCAGAGGCGACCCCTACATTCTGAACCGAAATACAAGACTGCCCCGCATAACCAAAGGCTGCATTCGCAATCTTTCGAGCTATTGCAGGATAAGCAGAAGCCGGAGTATCTTCCATAACCAGTACCCAAGCATTCCCTCCCAATTCCAGTGCAGTAGGCTTCTCAGGTGCCTGTTGCCTAATTTTCCATCCTATAGCAGTAGAGCCAGTAAATGAAATCATGGCAATCTCAGGCAGCCGAGTTAATTCGCTGGTACTAGCGTCATTCGTCAACAACACCTGAACTAAACCCGGCACCGAGCTTTCAAAAAGTCGAGCCAGCTTCAAAGCCGTCAAAGGAGTAGAGGACGAAGGCTTAACGATAATGGAACATCCACAAGCAACGGCAGGCGCGACTTTATGCATCGCTAAATTAAGCGGAAAATTATAAGGCGTAATTCCCAAAATCACACCCCGTGGAAACCGAGTGTTTATCCCAAACCCGGGCCGTCCAGTGGCTGATGCATCGAGACGTAAGAGTTCACCTGCAAATCGCTGGGCTTCACCCGAACCCCAACGCAGCACACCTATCGCACGGTCCACTTCTCCCCGAGCAGCCGAAATAGGCTTGCCTGCTTCTTGACGAATTAGCTGTGCAAAATCCTCTTTTTCAACTTCTAATTGACGGGCCGCATGCAGCAAAAGCTCAGATCTTTCCCACGCAGAAGAATGCCGCCACTTCTGAAAGGCCGTAACTGAAGTCGCCACCACTCGACGTGTCTCTTCAGGAGTGGCATACTGAAGCTCACCTAATAATTCGCCCGAATATGGATTCTTGATTTGCAGAGTATTCATAGAACTAAGTGACTACCTAGTCGCCGGGATTTTGTCTACCTTTCAGGACGGAGTAGGACGAACTGAAAGTTCTTGTTTCCCCGTTGCCCCAGCTATGCAGGTAATCTTCGTCTCAGCGTCATCATATTCACATTTGAGCTTATCCGAAGTAAGGATGGCCACTTTATGCGCCAAGCCATTTCCTGAGTCAAACAAAGCTTTCGGTGCAAAAATTTCGGTTTTTTTACCCAACATACCGGGTCCGACGAGCCACTGAAATGAGAGGAACTTCTTTTTTTCAGTAGGGGAAATAAATCCCCCTTCAATCGGTTCGCCTGCAATTGCAATAGGATAAGAATGAATGATAAAATTTCTCCGAAGTTTTCCAGCCCCGTCTCTAACGGTGAGTTCCTGATCTTTCGACCGATCTTTATTGGTCTTATCCCATCCGGCTGCGTACACCCACTGGGCCCCTCCGGTGAACGCCTGATCCAAGCT
>JBDSKY010000492.1:0-4132 GCA_039916675.1 Bdellovibrionia bacterium | reverse complement strand
GTGACTGATTTTGACTGTGTATTTGTAAATATAATGGGTTATGGAATCGGCGATTGGGCTGGAAATAAGGCCAATATAGAGGCAAATCCGGGCTGTGGCTATATTGGAGCCATATCAGACTTCGTTGATTTCAAAATTGGCGGTACGGCTACTGTAGAAGTTCCCTTCGGGCTTGCTCGAATTGTCCAGGTACTCGGAGTGAGAAGTACCACTGGATGTACCACCAAGATGGATACTTCAATAGCGCCATCAGTAATTACCTATTCAGGAATATTCGAGATGGGACGAACCGTAACGGATATTTTAGCTGACAAAGAAATTACAGTAAACAATGCCTACTCCATCAGCACCGCAAGAGACTTTAGATGCCTGCTTGGGAACCCTCCAGAAGGAGTTGATACCGTCGCCCCGGTTATTGGTGGCGTTATAACCTCGGTAGTTTCAGCAAACTCCACGCAGCTCTCCTGGCCTGCGGCAAATGATAATGGAGCGTCTGCTGCAAATCTTGAATATAAAGTTGTTCGAGGCACGGCTTTGACCGATATTAACACCGTGGCAAAAGCTGAAATTGCAACATTTGTTTCAGATTGGACTGCTTGGAGAGGGACTTTAAATTTTGCCGGTGAGTGACAATTAAACTTGCCGGTTGGTGGCTATCATTTTTGTCTTTTTGGGTCCATATTTTTCCGTGCTTCTTTTGCACGATAACTCTCGTCGCTAATCATTTCGAATAAATAGGAGTGATGAATTAGGCGATCAATTGCCGCAGTCGTCGCCTTGGCATCTTTGAAGATCTCATCCCATTCACTAAACACTAGGTTTGTCGTCACTAAGATTGAGGTCTTCTCATAGCAAGCGCTAAAGCACTGAAAGAGAAGGTCCGCCTCAGCTCGTTCGAAGGGGATGAACCCAAGTTCGTCAATACAGATTAGATCGTACCGATTTAACTTTTTTAAGAACTCAGAGAGTCGCAAGTTGTTCTTCTCTCTGATTAACCGCTGAGTTAAATCGCAAGCGGTAAAAAAGATAACCTTCTTCTGACGAATGCAGAGTTCTCTGGCAAGGCCAATTGCAAGGTGGCTTTTGCCAGTGCCTGGTGGCCCATACATTAAAATATTTTTAGCGTCCGCAAGGAAATGCCCTTCCGCTAATTCAATGAATGTTTGCCGACTCACGCTAGGTGCTTCTTCAAATTTAAATTCGGAGAGGAGCTTTTTTAGCGGGAATTTCGCATGTTGAATGAGTGTTCGAACCTTGTGTTCTCTTCTCTTTTCCACCTCGGTATCCGTTAGGCGATACAGATACTGCTCGCAGGTAAGGCCCTCCTCCGCTGCGTCTTCGCTTATTTTTTGATAAGATCGGAGCATTGTAGGTAGTTTTAAGGTTTTCAGATTGAGTTCAAGATGAACTTGCATACTTTGAGTGGTCGACATTATTGATTTTCCTTTCGTTGAAGTGTGAAGAGTTCGTCGTATCGGCTGAGATTCCGACGAATTGGTTTGATGCTAAGAACGTCGGCTAAGGGTTCATTTGTGAGTACCTCCTTGAGTTTTAATGATGAGAGTTCCCGGTTGTCTTCTAAACATAGCTCCATAGCGGCAGTGACATTGTCCTTGCCGTAATCGGTCATGTGCTTTAAACAGCGCAAGTATTCCTTCATAGATGCAGATTCATTGTTAGGCTGGTTTTTTAGCTTTTCGTAAAACCGATTCCAGGTCGGGTGCGAGAATAGGACATGCCGGTGTTTCCACTCGAGGACTACGCCGGGTTTTTTACAAAGTTCGCCAATAATGTGGAGAAGGTCAATTCTGACTTGACCAGGCTTTCCCCGTAACCTGGAGTGACTAGCAACGACTTTAGATTCATAAATTAGATCAATCCGCGAAACATAAACACGGGCTTCGATTGATAGGCCACTTAAGTAACTGGGTGCTGAGTACCTATGGCCGTTCTTGAGTGGGCTACAGGTGGCATACTTATCTATGCTGACTACAACTTCTTCAAAAGCCGGGAACGGCTCTCGAGGGAGGGGAGATAGGTTTTCCTCCTCAAACTTCTGCTCAATCGCCGCCTCTGAGTTGTATTCATCAACAATTCGGAGCACGAGTTCTTGGAACGACGCCAGATCTTTGAAGTGAAGGTTCCCGAGCCCAATCACTTCTCGTATCCTGGTCTTCACAATGCCTACCGTGCTTTCGATAGATCCCTTTTCCCATCCTGATGCGGGATTGCAAAAATCCGTTTTGAAGCCATAATGATTTTGGAATTGAGTAAATCGCGAAGTTATTTTCCGCTCACGTTTAGATAGAAGCTTTACCACTGGACTTAGGTTGTCAAGACGGTAGCGTTTAGCAATTCCTCCAAATGAGCAAAACGCTTGGACACTCCCTTCTAGAAAGCATTCCCAGGTAGTATTAAAAAATGCAGTTGCTGAAATTCTACCGCTATAAATTAGACGAACCACCCAAAGCTGAACTTTCAAAACTTCTCCGCCAATAGAGATACCGGCTAGTTCAGTAAAATCACCCTCCATCAGATCACCTGGAAAATGTTCTCGTTGGAAAAAAATCGGAGCAGGTTGAGTGACTCTAGTAACACTCTCCAGACGACGTAGAAGAGTTTTGTAGCTCCCTTTGTAGCCCTCTTCTTTCAGCCGCCTTAGAATGCGCTTAACTTCTATTTTAGGGTAGAGCCTCAGCATTTCATGGGCGATCGCAAGATGCTCTTCTGACAAAGGATTAGGCCGTGTGGGAACAGAGCGTTCATAGCAAGGGATCGACCCACTTTTCAGATAATTTCTAATTGTCCTTTCAGAGAGGCCCAGTTCGGCTGCTATTTCTTTCTGGGTTTTTCCCACATTCCTCAACTGAACAATTTGCTTAAATTCCGTCATCAAAATCATTCTCCGGTTAACTCCAATAGAAGGAGTTCTACAGGAGTTGGGAGCCAGGGCGAAACACCTCAAAGGCTCTCGTTAACTGATTAAGTTAACCGGCAAAATTCAAGTCACTGAACCGGCAAAATTCATTGTCACTATCCACTGCTAACCAAACTCAATTTAACGTTACCGGACTAAGTGACGGAACCTACGCTTTTGCAGTACTTGTAAAAGACTTAGCAGGAAACAAATCTCTATACCTACCAGTATCAGCAGAAATTGATATTACGGCGCCTACTATTGGAGGCGTTATTTCGGGAACTCCCACTACGACTCAAGTTAATTTAAGTTGGCCCGCAGCCACTGACTCGATTACTGCTGCAGCTTCACTTCAATATAAGGTAACGAGAGCGTCATCCACGAGCACTATCAACACAGTGTCCGGTGCGGATGCTGCGACGTTGGTCACTGACTGGACCTCTAATCTCACGGCTACATCGGCTACAGGCTTAAGCAGCTCCACGACTTATGCTTTTGCTGTCCTTGTTAAGGATGCAGCAGGAAATAAGGCCCTTTATGCTCCGATCAGCTCTACAACGGCAAGTGCTGGTCCAACGGTAGGAACTGCGATCACACTTAATTCCGTCAGTCGTGTCACGACTTTCAGTTCTTCAGCTTCCTTGAGCTGGGGCGTAGGAAGCGATTCAGGGACTGATACCGCAGATCTTCAATATAAAGTCGTAATAGCTCTGCAGAGCAGCGATATCGATACTGCCGCTAAAGCTGATACCTGTGCTTCACCTTGCTCGATAGTCACAAATTGGACTGCCAACTTAACTGCAACAAATCTGACCGGCCTAGCAAATGTTACTCGTTATCAGGTGGCTGTGGTTGTAAAGAATGACGGGGGTCTAAAGGCCCTATATAGTCCCCTTGCCGTAGTAACCCCAGCATACGGAGCGGAATTAAATACTTCTACTGGTACCTACAGAGTATTGACTCGAACCACCTCTGACCAAGCCCAGGTGGTCCGTTCAAGCGGATCGGCGTGGACTCAAGTAGGTGCAAATTTTGGAAGTAATATTACCGATGACATAGTTTCAATAGTCAAAACTGATTCAGGCGAATTGCAAGCCCTCGTAAGGGTTTACCAATGTAACGGGTGGGTGTACCAAAGTCAGATTTACCGCTTCCTTTCGGGTACGTGGACCGCATTTTCAGGAATGTTGGGCGGTACCCAAGTTCATTGCAATG
>JBDSKY010000491.1:0-3723 GCA_039916675.1 Bdellovibrionia bacterium | reverse complement strand
ATCGACTCTGGGTATGTATCCCATGAGTCATGAATCAACTTGGGGGAAAAAATGGATTTTTCAAAAAAACAATCTGCGTTTAAGTTTCGCCTGCCTGGAGTTCTTTCGTTATTAAGTGCTAGTTTATTGGCGCTCATCTCGACCTCGATGAGTGTCGCAGGAGGGATCTCAGGAGACTTTACGCCTTTCGAGAACTTGTATTGGTCACCTGAAGGGCAAGCTCCTTATTCAGTTTCTCAAGGCTATAAAGCTACGACTGAAAATGAAGTACAGCTTTTTCACGTTACCTCAGACGCTCTAAAAGGAGTCTTGGACATTAAAGCGGTTGTTGGCGCGAACTCAGAGCTTTTAGGATTGAAATATATCACCGAAAAAGGCGAAGTTTTACAGTTCAGTATTGATCAGCTTTCCCGCGGTGCAGACTTGATGAAGGAAGATGGGATGTCTGTGGTTAAGATTTTAGGGCATCAACTTAGCGCGACTTCCGGTGGGAATTTAGAGTTAATTTATTTACGTGATGGACTGAGTGGATCTTATTCAAAATTTAATATGAATGTGGTTAATGCTGGTAGGGGCTGGGAGATGGAAACTCTTCCTTCTGCTGGTAGCCGGAAGTTCACTAAAATGTTTTTAAAAGGAAATTGGTTTTTTGGAAAGGTTATTGGCATTTCTGAAGTAAGTGTTAACTAAGTTTTGAGGATTCGAACCGAGGGAAATGGATTTTCGTGAATCCTTCCCCTCGGTTCGGATTTACGTTTCTCGGTTCATTACGTTTTGTGCTTCCTGTCCTTTTTGTCCCTCATATATATCGAATTCAACATTTTGTCCTGGGGCCAAAGTCTTATATCCGTCATTGCGTATAGCTGTCCAATGTACAAATATTTCACCACCTTCTTTACGTTCAATAAAGCCAAATCCCTTTGTTTCGTTGAACCACTTCACTTTGCCAGCAGCCATAGGATGATTTATCTCCTTTTGAGTAAGCCTAAAGCGATCAAAGACATGCATTCCATATTTCATGATTCTGGCGGTATTTGATGAAAGTGTCAAAGCACTCTCTTCAGTTTTCAGATTTTTCTTTAAATTGTGTGGAGCGGGCGTGGAGAAGGTTAATTTTATTTGTTCGGCTTATTGCTTGCTGTTGAGAAATCGAATACGATTTCATCGCTGGCTGCGTAACCCAGGATTCGCCGAATTTCCCTTTGCTGAACGTAACGGTTTTTTTCTAGCTGATTGATGTCGGACTCTAGGTTACGCGTTTCTTTAAGCGACTTTGCGAGATCGTCTTTTTTGATTTCTAAAAGACTGCTTAGGCGAATCGCCTGAATGATGCCGGGAGAGCCTAGAAATCCGGTCGATATGCCAGATAAGATAAATAACCAAGCTCCAAAAAACCCCATCCATTTTTGATGAATCGATAGGGTTCTTGGGAGTCGAATCACATTCTGAACCTTTCAAAAACTTTTAATCCGGCGAAGTGTCCCCTTCCGCCCAACTGTTCTTCCAATCTAAGAAGTTGATTATATTTCGCAATCCGGTCAGTTCTTGAGGCGGAGCCGGTTTTAATTTGGCCTGCATCGGTGCCCACAGCTAGATCTGCGATGAAGGTATCTTCAGTTTCTCCGCTTCGGTGAGAGACGATGGAATTATATCCAGCTTGTTTAGCTAGCGTCATTGTTTCAAAAGTTTCTGTAACGGTGCCTATTTGGTTTAGCTTGATCAGTACAGAATTAGCCACTTTCTTTTCAATTCCTTCCCTGAGGTAGGACGAGTTCGTGACAAAAATATCGTCTCCAACAAGCTGGCATCGCTTTCCGAGGGTGTCGGTCAGCGATTTCCAACCTGCCCAATCATGTTCTGCCAGGCCATCTTCAATGGAGACAATCGGATATTCCTTTGCCCATTCTGCATAAACTGAAATCATCTCATTTGATGATAAACGGTTTTTTTCAAATTGGTAAGTAGTTTTCTCAATGGAATATTCGCTTGCGGCCGAGTCAAGAGCTAGGAAGATCTGTTTCCCTGCCTGATATCCGGCTGCCTCAATTGCTTCCATTATTAAAGATAAGGCTTGTTTGTGCGGATGGGGGCCGTCTAATGACGGAGCAAACCCTCCTTCGTCTCCTACTGAAGTAGACTTGCCTTTTTTGGCTAATATTTTTTTTAGGTGATGAAAAGTCTCGGCTCCAGCTCGAAGGGCCTCAGAAAATCGGGTAAATCCGGCGGGAACAATCATGAATTCCTGGATGGCTAGCCCATTGTCCGCATGCTTCCCACCATTGATGATGTTCATCATCGGTACCGGCAAGACTGTTCCGGTGCTTTTAAACTCCTGGGCAAGTAACTGGTAGGTAGGAATACGTCTGGCAAGAGCTTGGGCTCGGGCAAATGCCATACTTACGCCTAAAATAGCGTTGGCTCCCAGTTTGGATTTATTCGGTGTGCCATCAAGTTTGCAGAGGAAGTGATCCAGTTCAGTTTGACTCTCCATCTTTCGATCGATGAGAGCCGGTCGAATTTGATTACGAATATGATCGACGGCCTTCAGAACGCCTTTGCCTAAGTATCGTTTAGGGTCTCCGTCGCGGAGCTCTAATGCTTCGCCTTCTCCCGTAGAGGCCCCAGATGGGACCATTGCGTGGCCGTTGACGACTTCGCCAGGATGCTTCAAATCGTCCATCAGTAAGTTTACTTCTACGGTGGGAAAACCTCGGGAATCTAAAACTTCTCGCGCCTGAATTTCTTTGATATTTGCCATGTGGATTCCGAATAACATAGTTTTTGATATTTTAAAATACTACCAGGGGACAAGTAAAATGCTGACGCACTCCGTAAGAATGCGCCAGCTAAAGTTTAAGCAGAAGCAGTTCGATCCGCCTAAAGGGACTATCTCTCGGACGGGGTAGAAGTAGGATTAGTTTTATAAACTTCTTTGGATTTGTAAGTTTCGCTTTCCCCTTCCGCAGTACCACCCATTTGCTCAGAATGTTTGGCTTTCTCGGATTGGACGCACTCTTTATATCCTTTTTGTCCCATCCTAAATGTGCCCCCTTTTTCGTCGGTACAAGATCTAGACATTTTAGAGTCTGACTGCATGTGGGATGTATCTCCCTGCATGTTTGTACCGGTGTTTTGGGTATTGCTATCAGATGAGATCCCCGCGCTTCCAGCCTGTTGTTGTGACTCTGAGTTGGTATTTGATGTATCGGACATCGAAGAATCACGGTTCATGGCTGAATCTTCTGTGTTTGCAAGTGCCAAAGCAAAACCGAAGCTTAGGCTTACCGAAACGAGTGCTATGAATTTTTTCATGAGATCTCCTTTTTTTAATTCTTTTATTTGTTTCGTTTAGTTGCAACGGTAATGCCAGGCTAGAATTGTGCGCGTTGTTCTCAGTGTTGAGTTAAAAATTCAGCGATGGCGAGTTAGATATTCAGCAATGAAATAAATGCTGCGTTTAACCGGCTCTTTGAACTGCTCTGCGATAACTGCCTACGATTTCACCGGTAGATAGAATATAGGGTGTAATCTTTTCCATAAGAGTTTCACGATTGCAACGGTGTGGAATTGGAATTAACTCATTCAGCGCAAAAACTCGAAACACATAACGGTGAGGTCTTTCGCCAGAAGGGGGACAAGGCCCTGTATAACCCAGTTTTCCAAAACTATTTATTCCCTGTAGAATTCCATTGGGAAGGGCTTCCTGAGGTGGGATGCCGGCGG
>JBDSKY010000490.1:0-3870 GCA_039916675.1 Bdellovibrionia bacterium | reverse complement strand
GGATACTGAGGCTGGTTTATTCTTTGTTCAACATATCCTAACCGGCTTTGGAGATCTGAAATCATCTGCTCCGCTCGCTCCAGGCGCTGCTGAATCCAACGGAATTCTCCACCAGGACGCCCGCCTTCATGGTCATGCATTCCGATACCGAAACGATCGCCAAAATTATCCATTTCAAGTGTTTCGTTATCTGCTCGAGCATTTCCCAAGATCGCGAAGCTTCCTAAAAACAGAACTAAGGCAAAAATACTGAATTTTTTCTGTGCCATTTTTATCCCCCGTTTTTGATTGCGTCTCACTCTCCACACTGAGAGCTTGGGACGTTTTCTAATCGAAAAGCGAACACCTGTCGAGAAATTTTAAATACTGAAAATTACAACATTCCTGACTCAAAAACTTGATCTTTTCCACCATTTAGGAGCAGAATGCGTGTCCAATAACGAACACTTTCCGAGGGGCGGGAACATGGCAATTCTGGAACTTACTGAAGAGCAAATTCGAACACTTACTCTTGAAGAAAAAGATAAGTGGTGGCTCACCCATGTCTACAAAGGAGACATGCCCCAGCTCAATCTCCGATCTGCCATCACAGGCATGATATTAGGAGGAGTACTCAGCCTCACCAATCTTTATATCGGTATCAAAACGGGCTGGACCTTAGGAGTGGGCGTCACTTCAGTCATTTTATCGTTCGCGTTCTTCAAATTGATCTCGCGGTTAAAGCTCGGCAGCGAGATGACCATTCTGGAAAACAATGCCATGCAGTCGATTGCTACTAGTGCGGGTTATATGACCTCCCCTCTTATGGCATCTATTCCTGCTTACATGTTAGTGACAGGCCAAGTGATCCCCATGGCCCAAACTTTTTGGTGGACTATCGTCCTGTCACTTCTTGGCGTCCTCTTCGCCTTTCCTCTAAAAAAGCGTTTTATCAACGATGAACAACTACCATTCCCTGAAGGATATGCCGCCGGAGTAGTGCTAGATAGCCTCCACAGCGAACACGGCAAGGAAGGAATCTTCAAGGCCAAGCTCCTTTTCGGAGGAATGGGAATTTCATCCCTAGTTGAAATCATGAGAAGTGAACGAATTATGGGAGCCTTGAAACTAAAGTTTCTAACGCTGCCAGACACCTGGGATAACTTTATTTATAAGTATTTCACTCCTTCAATCTTAGGAACTCCGCTTCGAGATCTTACCGTGCAAGTCGATACTTCCATTGTGATGGTGGGAACTGGCGGACTGATGAATATTAAAACGGCGGTCTCATTATTAGTCGGAGCCTTCTTCAATTATTTAATTTTAGCCCCGATTTTAATCAAAGCTGGCGTAATTCATGGCTCAGGTTTCAAGAATATCACTATGTGGGCTCTTTGGGGTGGAGTAGCGATTATGACTACATCTTCGCTCTATTCGTTTTTTTCCAAACCACAAATTATTATCGCATCTTTTAAAAAGCTGATGGGAAAAAAGAGCATCAAAATCAAAGACCCGTTAGAAAAAATCGAGCTCCCGATGTGGATCTTCATGGTCGGGATACCTATTCTTGGTATAATTACCGTGCTTCTGGGACATGCATTTTTCGGAATTAAAATTTGGCTGGGATTGATTGCAATTCCATTGGTTTTTGTTTTTACATTGATTGCAGTAACATCGACAGCTCTTACGGCGATTACGCCAGGCGGAGCTTTAGGTAAACTCACCCAAATTACCTACAGTGTGCTGGCACCAGGCAATGTAACCACTAATCTAATGACCGCAGGGATTACCTCCGAAGTGTCGTTAAACGCTAGTAACCTCCTTATGGATATTAAGCCTGCTTATATGTTAGGTGGAAAACCGAGACATCAAGCTCTTGGCCATGTTCTAGGGATCTTCGTGGGAGGCCTAGTTGGGGTTCCTGCGTTTTACGCAATTTTTCACGGAGATATTTCGCTTCTCACCTCCGACAAGCTTCCGTTACCTGGAGCTGCGATTTGGAAAGCCGTGGCTGAAACTTTGACCAAAGGCCTAAGCACTCTTCACCCAACAGCCCAAATCGCAGTGCTCGTGGGGGCAGTAATTGGACTCTTGTGTGAGATTCTCAATAAAAAAACTCGGGGGCGTTTTCCGCTTTCAGGAGTGGGCCTAGGATTAGCGTTTGTGCTGAGGTTCCCGGACTCCTTAGCCATGGCTACAGGTTCCCTGATTTTTTGGTTCGCGGGACGTAAATATCAGAACCCTGCTTCCATGGGTTACCGAATCTTTGTGGCAAATCAAGAAACAATTTGCGCAGGAGTGGTCGCGGGAGGCTCTATTATTGGGATGGCACTCATTCTTTTAGAAAACGTTATTTTAAGATAACAACCACCCTAAGATCAGGTCCTAGTCGGAAGATTACGCTTAATAACCTCGGCAAGCTTGGGAACAGTGATCGGCTTACAAAGATAATCATCCATTCCTGCTGTAATACATTTTTCTTTATCACCCGCTAAAGCATGAGCTGTCAGCGCTATAATGCGCATATGACTTTTGCCGCCGTCTAATTCGTTTTTTCTAAGAAGGCGCGTGGCTTCAAACCCATCCATTTCAGGCATCTGGCAATCCATCAAGACCAGATCATAGGGAATGCGTGAAACAGCTTCTACTGCTTCCTGGCCATTTGCCACTGTGTGAGCTACATATCCCAATTTTTTAAGTTGCTTTACAGTTATCATTTGATTGATTCTATTATCTTCCGCCACTAAAATTCGTTCCGGCATAATTTCGGGTTGTTCCAAGTCAGAACTAAAGGTGCCTTGGGTAGCAAGCCCTGATTTTTTTTCGATACCTTCCGGCGAATCAGTTGAAGAGGCTTTCATCACTTTTTCAAGACAATTAAAAAGCTCGACTCGCTTAAATGGAAAGTTGAGACAACCTGAAAAGCCATTTTCGTAGGCCTTTTCCATGAGCGCTCTAAAATCATAGAGAGAAGTTAACAAAATAAGCTTTGTCTTATTAACCAATGAATTTGTTTGTATTTTCTTAGAAAGCTCAAAAACATCAAGGGCAGAAGTGCTTTGATTTAGGAACGCTATATCATAGGATTCATTCTTTTCAGCTTTCTCCTGCAGAACAATCGAGGCATCTTCTACCGTTGAGAAATCAATCTGATAATTACTGTTAGACTGAAAATCACCCGCGAGGATCTCCCGAACTTCTAAATCGTCTTCAACCACCAGAATTTTAAGTGGACCAACTGCTCCTCTAGCATCCTCCTTTGAAGCGATTAAATCTTGAGGAATGCCAAACCGGGCGGTAAACCAGAAAGTTGAGCCATTGTTCTCTTCACTATCAATTCCTATTTGCCCTGACATCAGTTCAACTATCCGTTTACAGATAGACAGACCGAGGCCCGTACCTCCAAATTTGCGAACAGTAGAGCCGTCACCTTGCACAAAGGGCTGGAACAACCGTTTTTGGGTACTTTTCGAAAGACCTATTCCCGTATCTTTTACTGAAAACCGTAAATACAGATACTTTTCATCCGAAGTTGGAGGTTTCGGATCGAGATCGATCCGGACTACAACTTTCCCCCGGCTTGTAAATTTTACGGCATTACCCATCAGATTAAGCAAGATTTGACCTAGCCGACCTGGATCACCTAACAATGCTGGCGGAATATCTGAGGAGACAAAGGTCGCTAGCAACAGCTGCTTTTTACGTGCTTTAGCGGCTAAAATTTCAGTATGGCTTTCCAATACTGCAAGAGGTGAGAATGGAATGACCTCTAGGTCCATCTTCCCCGCTTCCATTCTAGAAAAATCCAAAATATCATTTATTAAATTTAGCAAAATTTGCCCAGATTCGAAGATAGTTCCGACCAACTTTCGCTCTTCTTCTCCCAAAACC
>JBDSKY010000489.1:0-8014 GCA_039916675.1 Bdellovibrionia bacterium | reverse complement strand
GAAACATTCAAACTATTGAGTAACAGAAAACCATAAAGACCAAGACTCAAATTGAACAAGAAAGCGAAAGAAAAACCTAGATTGTGAAATATTTCTCTCAGAGCTAACCTAGTGGTGATCATTCACTTAAGCTTTCCATCTTCAAGGCAAAGTTGGCGATCGCACTTTTTGGCTAAAGATTCATTATGTGTCACCAGGATCATAGACATGTGAGAACTTTTAACCTGCTCAAAGAGAATCTCTAAAACCTCTTCGCCAGTTTTAGGATCGAGGCTGCCACTAGGCTCATCGGCGAGCAAAAGCTTTGGACGGATTATAAAAGCCCGGGCAATCGCGACCCTTTGTTTTTCACCACCACTGAGCTGTTGGGGCAAATGGTTAATACGATGCTCAAGTCCCACCTGTTTCAGCGCCTCAGCTGCCAAACTCTCAGCGCCAGGAATTCGTGCGATTTCTAGAGGTAAACTAATGTTCTGGAGCGCGCTCAAGTAAGACATGAGATGGAATTGCTGAAAAATGATTCCTAAATTTCTAGATCTGAATTTGGCTAATTTTGTCTCATTCAAAAGAAAGATATCTTGACCCGCAAGCTCTACCGTCCCTTGGGTAGGCCGATCCAACCCCGCCAATAATGATAGGAAGGTAGATTTTCCACTTCCGGACTGGCCCACAACCGCGACCGTTTCACCTTTCATTATCTGAAAATCAAGACCTTTTAGAACTTGAATTGGAAGTCCAGCTTGGAAATATGTCTTAGAAAGATTTTTAACCTTTGCGATTAAGTCCGGGGTGACTGGGTCGGGGATCATTGTATAGGGTTGTCCATTTTTTCGTTTTGTTTAGAGATCATTTTTTCCAATTTCGGCGTGACAAGCTCGGCGATCTTACGATGGCCAGCCTCATTTGGATGAATTCCATCCCCTTGATTAAACTTCGCGCTGCCCGCAACCCCTGCCAAAAGGAATGGAATTAGAGGTATGCGGTAGGTCCGAGCCAAATCAAGAAACAGTTTTTTATACTCTTCCGTATATTTTTTTCCGTAATTGGGAGGAATTTGCATTCCGGCAAGTAAAACCTTCACATGATTTTTCTGAGCTAGCACAATTACTTTTTCCAGATTTTTCCTCGTCTCGGAAACAGGAGTGCCACGAAGTCCATCATTTGCTCCCAGTGCCAACAAGACAATATCAGGATTTTGCTTTAGAAACCAACGCAAGCGACTCTCTCCACTTGCGGAGGTAGACCCTGATATTCCTGCATTAATAACTTCCACTTCAGAATAGCCGTCAGCCTTAAGTTGACTTTCCACCAAGGCCGGAAAGGCCTTATCCTTAGGTACCCCATAACCCTCGGTGAGCGAATCGCCTAATATGACAATTCTTTGAGTTGAATGATTTGCTGCAGCGTAGCTAACTTGAGATACTCCATGAACTTGCGGCATTAGTAGGAAGAGGAAAAACCAAATACGTTTGGCAAAAAGAGAGTGCGCCATAATGGAGTGGATGCTAACACGGTTTTGCAATTAAAACTGCATTTAGGCACGCTTCATGCGTCAGCCGTTCTTATGCTTTTTCTTAAGAGCGGTAACCACTTTATCGGAAAGTGATTTGAGATGAACAGGTTTCGTAATATAGTCGGATGCTCCGTTTTTGATGGCGGTTAAGACGGTTTCACGGTCTGCCACTGCAGTGATGAGGACAAACGGAACAGCTTTGAACCTCGGGTCTCCTCGAACTTTTAATAGCAGAAGATTTCCTGTCGTCCCCGGCAGTTCTTGGTCACAAAGTATGAGTTCGACTGGAGCATCAGTATCTACGGACTCAACTAATACATCCCACGCTAAACTTCCATTTTTACCTTCACAAAGATTACGTAGCCCAAGGCCCCTTAAATTAAATGATAGGTAGGATCTAATGGTTGGAGAATCGTCTACAATCAAAACTTTCGGCCCTTTTCCTGTGAAAACAGCGGCACCTTGTGAATTGGAGTTAGGCGAGTACTTTCCCTCAGTGACAGCAGTTAGAAGAATCTCGCCTATCTTATCGCCAAAGCCTGAAATAGAAGCCGACTCTGTCCGAATAATCTCACGAGCCAAGACGGGGTTAAGACATTCATCTTCCTCTTGAACAATGACAAAACCTCCCGCAAGCTTCAGTTCCAAAAGGCCTTCTAGCGAATCCATATTCGAACTAGGAAGAACTACGGCCACACCTTTTTCACCAACAGAGAAAGCCATTGAATCAAGTAGAACATTAAGAGAAAAAGGATCTGGAGCATCGGATATTTTGATAAATGTTTGCCCACTATCATTGTGCACGGTTGCATTTTTTCCATACGGTATAATGAGAACTTTAGATCGGCTTAGAACTTCACCATCGACTGCTTCCTTTACCGTAAAGGGATAAATATATTGTAGTTTTTCAATAATAAATTTAGAAAAATCGGGACTAATCTGTTGGCTGATTATAGTTGGTGGAACTTCTCCGGGAAGTTGCCGTAAAACATCTAAAAGTGTACGCGCGCTTCCGAAACCAGCGCAGAGAGCAACGACCTTCGAAGCATCCATTTTTCCGGGATCAAGCATAGAAGGGGCTCCCGTATAGAACCTCGTCAAACCGCTCAGACTGCAATTGGAGGCGGCTCGAATCCTTTTTTGAATGCTCTCCACTGCCTCAGCTTTGGCCTCGATATTAGATTTGGGGATAAAATCGAGAGCACCCTGATAAAGCGCGTCAAAGACGTCTTCGAAATGTTCCCCGCTGGCGGCACTTATGAGGACAACGGGTATTGGATACTTTTGAAGAAGTTGACTAATAAAGGCAAAACCATCCATATTGGGCATCAGAATATCTAAAGTGATCAGATCAGGATGAACCTGGTGAATCAGCTGCTCTGCTTCGATTGCATTAGCGGCCACTCCAACGACTTCAAAAAATTTGCTTGAATTAAATATCTTTGAAAGAATAGCTTGAAAAGCCTTGGACTCATCAATAATTACAATACGTCTTTTGCCTTCACTAGTTTGATCCGCATTTTTTAATTCAAGAAATTTCCCGCTATTTTTAAGCGAGACAAGGATTGCTTCAAGCCGAGAGCAGATGGCAGAAAAAAAGGGAAGCAACTGCATGGTCCGATCGTGAACACGAAGTTTCATTTTGTAACGAATCGATTCTAACCGGATCAACGTCTCAAAATCTCGGGCTAGATTATTGAGTGGCGGAAACTTTATATCTTGGACTAAAGTTCCAAACTGTCTCAGGAGCTTCATTACCGGCTCGAAATCGAATATGGCCTTATTGGTACCTAGCTCAGTGACAATAAACTGACTCTGAACTTCAGTAATCATTTTTCGCGCCACACTAAGCTTATCCCCTAAAAGGGGGCTAATTGCGTCCAAATCTAATTTCTCCATCATAAATTAATCGGAATATTCCCACTTCACTATAAACTATATTAAAATTTATTTAATTAAGTTTATTGTGAAAATTAACGAAGAAATAAGGAATGACGGCAAATAAAAGTGTACGACTGATTGTAGACACTGATGTCAATTTTTTGGCATCCCTCAGCTCACACCCCAGGGCCATCATATCGCCCATCATCACAACAATAGACTGGAAGAAAGCTCAACTTTGTTTAGCTGATACAAATAAGAGCTTTACGGCCATATTTGTAAACTCAAATTTACAAAATGGTAACGGTTACTCAGTGATTCGATTTGCTCATCGCTTTCGCCCAGCCACTCCAATATTTCTGCTTCTAGATAAGGGCGCTCCCGCCATTTCAACTGAAGAACTTCGCCAATTGGGAGTTAATGGAACCTTTTTCAAAACAAGTGAGCCTGAAGCCCTTTTTAACCTTCCTAGAGCGGCTGGAGTTGATTTCAACGTTGAAACAGCAGTTCAAATAGCTAGCCAAAACAAAGACACTGTAGACACAGAGGTTTTAACCGCGGATACAGTTTTTGTTCCCATCAGGGCGGACAGCTTCCTATCTGGTTCAACCAGCATTTTTGATATCTACGTCAAATTGTCTACCGACCGATATGTAAAAATATTGAAGAACGGAGACGCTTTTGATGAAAAACGAATTAAAAATTACATGGATAAAGGGGTGGTGTTTTTCTATCTGAGAAAAGAAGCTCAAGAGCTTTATATGACTTATTGCGCGAGACTGACTAAAGCAATCAATAAGAAAACTCAGATCGCACTACCCACTAAAATGACCTATACCCTAAATCACGGCCAAGAAGTAGTTAAGTACCTGTCTTCAGCCGGGGTTGGAGAAAGTGCAATTCATTACGCTACTCAGTTTGTAGGAGAAGTGAAAGGATTGATAGATGCGATAAGTCCTAAAGAGAACGCTTATTTGGGAGACTATCTCTCAAATCTAGCCATCTACGACCATGCAGTTGGTACCGCAATGATAGCCTCCCTTCTTGCCCGTAATCTGGGCATGTCGTCTGAGAATCCAGCGAAGATCGTTGGGCTCGCTAGCCTACTTCATGACGTTGGAATCCTCCAACTTCCAAAAGAATTACACGATGAAGATGAAAAAAAGATGTCACCTGAACAAAAGATCCTCTACAGTACCCATTCCACAATGAGTGCTGAGATCCTGAAAAGCATAAAAGACGTGGAGCCTATTGTAATCCAAGCCGTGTATCAGCACCATGAAAGAAAAGACAAGTCTGGATTTCCATCAAAGCTAGGGGTAGGTTCTATAAATATTATAGCCGAAATTATCGGCTTGAGCGATGAATTGGTAAGGCTGATTCAAAAACAAAGTTCGGATAAAACCTTGAATCCGCTTGTTGAAATTAGCAAGGTGCTCCCAAATCGATTTTCATCTCCTGTGATTCAGGCATTTAAAAAAGAATTTCTTACCGCTCAATCTACCGACGAAAAAGTAAAGACTTTAGTTACCTCGGATTGAGCATCTGGACCAAAATCTATACGTACTCATCCCCTCTTCTTAACTTGGCTACTTCAGCAAGGAGCTTCTCGACTTCTATCTCAAGAGCCCGGATTTTATCCAATTGAGCTGAGTCACTAGCTTCTCTCCGGTTTTCTACCATACCAAGCAGCCTATCATGAAGAATTTCATTTTCCCTCTTCATCTCTGCAAGCGCTCTGCGAACCGTTCCGAGTTCCCCGAGCTCACGAGCCACAAACTCATCTTTGGTTAAAAACGTTTCTACAGGCTCTACAAATTCTTCGGACTCTTCTGTTCCAGCAGTTTTTACTTTTCCGCCAGCTTTTATTTGTCCTGCAGGTTTCAATGGTCCCAAAGGTTTTGCTGACCCTAAAGATTTTACTGACCCTAAAGGTTTTCCAGATTCTGCTGACTCAGTAGGTTGTGCCGATCTTAAAGATTTCAAAGACTTCAAGGGCTTAAAGGGCTCTACAGGTTTGCCAAGTTTTCCAGGCTCTACAGGTTTACCAGGTTGCCCAAGTTTACCAGGTTCCGCGGGTTTGAAGGGTTTTCCAGGCTCTGAGGGCTTGCCAAGCTTTCCAGGCTCTACAGGTTTTAAAAGTTTTTCAGGTTCCGCAGATTTTAGAGGATCAGGTTTTCCAATTGTCACAGGAACTGTTGATTTTACATACTCAGCTTCTATAGATTTCAGAGAATCTACAGATTTGCCAAATACTTTCGGTTCTCCGCTGGGTTTGGGAGTATCTATTGATTTCAGTTGGTCAATAGGTTTGAGAGGATTTAGAGGATCCTTGAATTCTTCTTCTATGGGTTTTGGGGAATCTGAATATTTTACCGAGCCGCTTGATTTTTCTTCCGGTTTTAGAGGTTCTGAATATTTTACAGTGCCAATAGATTTTTCCTCAGGCTTAAGAGGATTTATGTATTTTTCAGGCTCCTTGGATCCATCTGTAAGCTTCTGAGTATCTTCAGCTTTTACAGCCCCTTTCAATTCTTCCGTAGGCTCTTTAGATTCTTCAATCGGGCTCAAAGGATCTACAAGTGTTGCAGGTCCTACCGTCGTCTCCTTTTTAGGCTCTGAAGACGCAGCAAAGGATGCAATACCTGTTGAACGGTCCCTACAACAAATAAACATGGGCGGTTTTGCAAAATAGGCGAGTTTATTTTTCAACAACTCATTCGAGGTAACAACTACAATATGTCCAGAGTAGTCACGGGCTAGATTACTTAAAACACCGATGTCGCGAATTACTTCATAGGGAAGCGTCTCTAAACTATTAACCTCTAAAATGATTTTATTTTTTCCAGTTTCGAAAAGCTTACGCATTCCAGCCTTTACAATCTTCACGTCTTTCGAAGTAATATTATCCGAAATCATGAGAATCTGGACGTCACTCTCTACTGTGAGCTCAAGCTTCATATTAACAAAAGCCCTTACTGAGGGTAATTTTCATATAACATTAGTTTACTTGATGGTTCGTTTGACTACAACACCTTGTTAAAGTATAGTTGATGAAGATGCCGAATGCCATCTCGCCCCAGACCAGAGTTATTTCAAAGGTTATTAAAAGTACTTTGAAGCACTGCGTTCCAGGCGCCACTTTTCGAGAGATCATGCGCCTTGCCGAGGATCACGAAAGTACAATTGAGTCATTTATTCAAGTTGTGCAAACAAATCCAGTTTACTCCACTTTTTTTCAATCATTGGATATTCTTAGCTCTAAAATCGTCAATTGGGAGGAAGAAGAGGAGGACAACCCGGCAAGAGACGGCCTTATCTTAAAAAAATCGGTTCAGCTCCTGAATCGAAACGTGACACGAAACGTAATGGCGGCCCTCCAAATTAATCGAATCCGGGGTGCAGGGTTACCGCGAACGCGATACGAACATCTGTTTTTGTCACCCAAAGAGCAGCTAAACTTTTCTTCATTGGCCGAAGAAGATTGTCTGGAAAGGGAATTACCTGGTTCGGACTCGGCCTTTCTTGCGGGATATCATTACGATGTTCTCTTAGCCCTTTACACAACACAAAAAGCACCCTTAGAAGTGACAATGGCTTTGGTAAAATCGTGGACTGAAGGACTCAGAGCGGCCAGATTGGCCGCAGCCTTGGCGGCAAACGTTCCATCCTTCCACCATCACCATTATATCTATGGCGCCACACTCGTCTCCCCAATTGGAAAAGTCCTCATGGCCGAGCTCTTTCCTAAAGAACTATTAACTGCCTCTTGGTCTCATTTCGTGCACCAATGTGAAAAATCTGAGAGTAAAAGTCACCTTGCACTCTGGGTCGGAGAATTTCATCGTTTTGGTGTAAGCTATGCCGAACTTTCAGGGCTGTTCATTAGCTTTTTAGGGTTTTTTGCTCCGATTGAATCAGCAGTTTGTTTTCACAATAACCCTCAAAATTTAATGGAACAAGATAGTGAGCAGTATCGCCTTGCGGCTTTGATCTCAGTCTCCATCGTATTAGCCTCGTTCAAGGTCGAAGATGATTTCAAGAACCACTTAAGTTCAATCCACTTACGCTGTCTGAGCGACCTTGGAATTCCCCTTAAGAACATTGTTGCCATAGTCGAGAAAGCACACAGATAGTCCCATGGAAAAACCCGCACCTAAACCACCCGCCCCCCCTTCTCGCACTTGGGTAATAACTTCCATCTGTACGCTTTGTGGAAACTGTATCCAGGTTTGCCCTACTAAAAGTATTTTTCTAGGAAGCAAGCAATACGTTATTGATTCTGACACTTGCGATGGTAACGCTCTCTGTGCAAGAGTCTGCCCCGTCAATGCAATTCATGAACTTAATCCGAAAGATCCTAAAAAACGTTAGTCCGTATTTTATGATTTTGCTGAATGCGAATATAAATTTGGGGTTCTAGTGCAGGAAACCAGAGTTTCAAATCTACAAAAAACTGCTATTGTTCCAAAGCCTTGGATACCAAAGAAACAGCTACAGGTGAACCTGCTGATTCTTTATTCTGCTCTTGAATGGCAGTATAAACTTCTTCTCGGTGGATTTTGGTCTCTTTAGGAGCTTGAATTCCAAGGCGTACCTGTTTACCTTTAATTTGAACTA
>JBDSKY010000488.1:0-7856 GCA_039916675.1 Bdellovibrionia bacterium | reverse complement strand
GGTGAGGTCACTGGTGCTGCACCCGGTGCTCCAGTGCCAGGCTCTTGCCCGGGCGTCGTAGCAGTCGGCGGCACTGCTGTATCTAGTTTTGCGTCGTTCGATTTGGCATCATTCGGTTTTTCGTCGTGTGCTTTTTCGTCACGCGGTTTTTCATCGTGCGGCTTTTCGTCTTGCACTTTTTCATCACGCGGTTTTTCGACATCGGATTTTCCGCTGCCGGATTTGCCGCTCTTGGGTTTAGTTTCCGTTGACTTAGAAGAGGGAACCGCAACCGCAGCTGGTTTCATTGCGGCGGCCGGCTCGTCTTCATCAATGGTGATTGTTGTAGGCGGGTGTTTATTTACCAAATCTTCTAAATTCGGTAAAGAGCGAATGATCTCGTCACGTTTCCAACGCTGTGGATCGTCTCCAGCAGTGCTTGCTTCTAGGAAATCATCTCTCTCTTTTAATTTTCTATCCAAAATCGCTCTGATTTTCTCATATTGGCGAACGATATGAGGAGTCATCAAGATTACTAGATTGCTCTTGAGCGACTGTGTGGTTTTTGCTCTGAAGAGCCAGCCTAAGAGAGGAATGTCACCGAGAATCGGGATTTTTGTCACGTTTTCGCTGCTGGTGGTTCGAATTAAACCCCCTAACACTACAGTATCAGAATCTCCTACTATGACCGTTGTGCTTGCGGTACGCTCCAGAGTGGAGAATGCCTGGCCTTGTAGGGATTTGGGAACATTGGTGCTTTGAATCTCACTCAGCTTAGTGGCTATATCCATCTTGACAAAATTAGTCACTTTGTTGATTTGAGGTTTGATCTTAATGGAAAGAGCTACCGGCTCTTTCGTAATATTTTGCTGACTAAGGCCAGTCGCGGTAATGGTCGTACTTGATACTGGAATTTTCTCAGCTGATTCAAAATTCGCTTCAGTATTATCCAAAGCAATAATTTGAGGAGTTGCGAGAATATTTGCATTCGTATGGCCTTGAATCGCACGAACTAAACCTTGAACATTTCCAATCGGAATGGATTGACCATTCATCGTAATATTAGTCGTTCCGCCCCCTGCAAAGCCTAAGAGGGCTCCGGTGGAGGTAAGGGGGCTGGTCAAGAAGGAAGATAAGTCCGTATTAACGATAGAGCCCAAGAGGGGTGGAGCTGCCAAATTAGCGGAATACTCGAAATTTCGATTAATGGCGATTTCCATGATGACCACTTCGACATAAACTTGATCGCGAGGAATATCTAGGCGATTAATCACTCTTTGGACTGTTACAAAGTCCGCAGGGGATGCTGTAATCACGAGAGAATTAGTGGCTTTGTCCGGTGCAATTTTGATAGATCCCTCAAAGAGAGAATTAGCAATTGGATTTGCTCCGGTGCCGGTTGCTCCGGGCCCACCTGCTGCACTAGTGCTTTTACCGCTGCCTGATTGGGAAGAGAAATTGTTCAAAGTATTGGCAATTTGTTCTGAATCAGCAAACTGGAGGTAAACAACATGGACTTTGCCGCCTCCGGTAGTGGAAGGATTTTTTTGGTCAAGCTTCGTTACTAATACTCTGACTTGATCCGCACCTCTGCTATTGGCATGTACGATCAGAGTATTGGTTCGCTCATCAGCAATAATGGTGTTGATGATTCCACCTTCTTTGGTACGACGAGCGCTGAATCTTCCGCCGCCCCCACCGCCAAAGCGAGGCATTCCGCCACCAGGTCCCCCTGGTCCGCCTGAGCCCGTGCCGGGAATAAGACCATCGATCAGCTTGGAAAGTTCGGCAGCTGAAGCAAATTTGACAGGAACCACTTCGATACCGGCATCGTAGCCTTCGACATCTAAGATTTCTAACATTTTGGCTAGTTTGGAAATATTGGAGCCTGTATCGGTTACAATGACAGTATTGGTCTGCTCATAAGGAATAATACGGGCATTGGCAGGCATAAAACTTCTAAATGTTCGTGCCACTTCTTCTGAGCTGATATATTTGAGCGGAAACACCCGAGTAATGAGAGCATCAGTGTCGGGCGAGAACTCTCCGGTGTAAGTCTTGAGTTGTTTATCGCGAGCATCACGTTGACGTGCAATTCTAAGATATTTACCAGAAGGAATAAGTGCAAATCCATTGATATCCAACGCGGTTAAGAAGACTTTCCAGGCTTCTCCGACCGTTATGGGTGAATTGGAAATAATCGTGATTTTTCCTTTGACGTCTTTATCTAAAATGAAGTTTTTGCCCGCAAGTTTTCCGAGAGTTTTGGCAATATCTAAGATATCTGCATCCGGAAAATTGAAGTCCGTAATGATATCTTTGCTACCTTCAGCGGTCTCATCGTCAATATGAAGAGGAGAAGTTTTGTTTCGATTTAGTACGCCATTGGCTGATTGTCCGCCAACTGAGACACCTTTATCTGTGATGACTGGATCCGGTCCGCTGCTCTGAGTTCCTCCTGCAGAATAGCTTCTTGGGGCAGAGGGTCTTGCCATATTGCGTGATGGTGGCATAGGAGCATTTTCTTCTGGACCATCTGAATCATCATCGTCTTCATCGTCATAAAAGTTACTGCCTTTGGCAGAGTTGCCTCGGGGATCTGAGCCTGGAGGAGCATTTGTGAATGGATTAAAAGGTCGAGCTCCTGGGAGAAATCCGCTTCGTCCGCCTGGAGTAGTTTGAGCCCGACCACCTTGAGAAATAAGAAGTATGAGTCCTGCAATTCCGATCCAGCAGGCGAAATGAGCAGAAAGCTCGTACCAGTTTGAGTCTCGGATTTGCCTCTGCAATTCTCTTTGGACTTCTCCGGGAGCATATTCTTTTTTTGGACTGTCAAATTCTGGAACGTTCATATTTAACTCTCTCCACTAATGGATGTCATAAGTATAGGTCAATGACTTGCCATCTTTTCTAACTTGAAGCTCCATGTGGCTTGAAGTTTTCAGTTCTGATAACATTTCAAAAGCTTTTGCGGGATCATTGATGGGATTACCGTTGAGGCCGGAGACGACGTCCCCATTTTGTAAACCCAGTTTGTCATAGATACTGCCTGGAACTATTTGAAATAGTTTGTAGCCGCTGGCGACACCGTTTTCAATGTTAGGCACGGCTCTGGCCTGGGTTAAAATATTATTAAAATCAGCTAAAGCCTTATCCACTTCCGAACGAGAAACGTTGTATTGTGTGGCCGCCAATTTTTCGATTCCTGGGGCTCCGCCGAAACCCGCGCTTCTTCCAACAGACAATCTAGGGTTGCCCGGGTTTTCATCGGGCAATTCCAAGAATTCTCTTCGACCGCTCGATTTATTAAGAAAAATAACTCGAGAAGGTTCCACTTTGATGATTCTAATTCTATCAGGAATTTCATCTTCGGCTCTGACTGGATAAACCGCAGAGGCGGCCTTATCTTCTATAGTTGCGATAGAGCGCAGCTCGTTTTCCAAAATTAAAGTTCCGATTAAATTGAGAGGAAGAGCTGATTTGGTAGGAGGTCCACCTAAATCGGCCGGGGAAGCATCAGCGCCACTTCCTAATTTTTCTTCTCCAGGAATAGTGCCCTGGCTGTTAAAAAGATTGCGGGCGATAATGGCGCCATAGTCGTTGATGGATTTCTGGCGGGAGGATGGGCCTCCCATCCTTCCAAGGCGCGGAACGGGTGGGTTGGGAATGTATTCACCCACAACCAAAGCTGCTAGGTCTGCTGCGAAATAGGTGGAGAGCATTATAGTTGCTAGTGTTCCATAAAGAGCAGTTCCGGGCTTTTGAAGGGCTTTGGTAGCCCAATTGACGGCTGCTTGGGGATCAAAATTTTGAATAGCTGTTTTACTAAACTCTTGAAAGTTTTTTAGATTTTTTTTGAAATCAGGCTGACCTCCTCCAGGAGGTTGACCGCCGCTTCCTTTTTTAAACTTATTAAATATGTACGATTTAGCGCCAATGAACTGACTCCCAACTGTTTTTGCGATGTTTCGAAGGTGTCCAGCGGAAATTTTCAGAAGTGATTTCTTATTTTCAGTCATTGCCAACATAGTTATGACGCAAGAGTGATGCCAGGTCTAAGTAAAAATCACAGCAAAATTTTAGAAAGCTCCGTTTTAAATTTCTGAATTATCTCACGGGGGGTTCGAATCCGTTTTCTTTAAAGTCAGATTTATAATATGTCATTTGAGTTGGGTATTTGACAATTTGTCAGATCAGGTCGCATTTGCTAATGAAGTGAGACAAATTGTCAGCGAGAAAAAAGGAGAAGAACTTGTGAGTTCAGTTGTCGAGAATAGTTTTATGAAGTCCTTATTTTTTGGCGAGATCCGAGAGGATCTTTTGTTCCCCTATCCGAAAGTTGACGCTGATACCGCTGATAATGTTCGAATGACCTTAGATTCAATTAACAAGTTTGCTCAGGAACATGTCAAATCGGCCGAGTGGGATGAAAAAGGTCAGATGCCCATGGAAATTGTCTCCTATTTATCTGAGCTAGGCGTGATGGGAGTCGCAGTCCCTGAAGAGCTAGGTGGATTAGGATTTCCCCAGTCTGGCTATGCTCGCATTATGGAAGAGGTTGCAGGTATAGATGCTTCACTAGCGACGACTTTGGGCGCTCATCAAAGCATTGGATATAAGGCACTTCTACTTTTCGGAACCGAAGATCAGAAACAACGCTATCTTCCTAAGTTGGCTTCAGGGCAATTAATCGCTTGTTATGGATTAACGGAGCCGGGGAGCGGCTCTGACGCTGCCTCTATCAAAACAAAAGCGACTCTTGCTGCCGACGGAAAACATTACACTCTTAGTGGCAATAAGCTTTGGATTACAAATGCTGGAATCGCCACTTTCATAACTGTGTTTGCAAAAACTGAAGTGACGGAGCGAGATGGTCAGAAGAAAGATAAGGTCACCTGTTTCATCTTAGAACTTCCTGCAGAAGGAGTGTCCATTGGTCCGTCGGAACATAAATTGGGAATTCGCGCTTCTTGGACCAATGCCGTACATTTTGATAACGTGCAGGTACCGGTCGAAAATATTGTAGGAGGAATTGGCCAAGGCTTTAAGGTAGCGATGGGCGTGCTTAATCATGGACGCCTAGGCTTGGCGGCAGGTTGCGTAGGAGGTGCTAAGAAAGCCCTCAAAGCTGCTGTTGAGCACGCTAATGAGCGGGTTCAATTTCAAAAGAAAATTGGCGAATTTGGAATGATCCAAGAGAAGATTGCTCGAATGGTTATTAATCTTTATGCTGCCGAGAGCATGGTTTATATGACCGTTGATTTGATAGATCGCAAAACGATCGACTATTCAATCGAAAGTGCGATTGCCAAAGTTTTTGCTTCCGAAATGATTTGGGAAGTTACGGACGAGAATTTACAGATCTGGGCCGGAGCAGGCTACATGAAGGAGTATCCATTCGAGAGATGGATCAGAGACGCTCGAATCAATCGCATTTTTGAAGGTGCAAACGAAGTTCTAAGAGCGTATATTGCTCTGTCTGGAATGCAGGCTCCTGGGCAACAGCTTGCTGGATTGGCTGAAGCCATAAAGTACCCCCTGAAGGGGATGGGCCAGGTCAGCGATTTCGCAATTCGAATTATTAAGCGAAGTATTGTGGGACAGACTTTAACTAAGTCTCACTCTTCTCTGCATAAGATGGCTGGTCTCTTAGAGGAATACTCGGTTGAGTTTGCTACTCAAATAGAAGTGTTGCTGAGAAGGCATGGTCGAGACATTGCGCTCAAACAGTTTGCTCAAAAGAGAATTGCTGACATTGCGATTGATCTTTATGCAATGTGCTGCGTTTTAGCTCGTGTTTCACGAGCTGTTGAAGAGAAAGCAGCAGCGGAATGCGAACTGGAACTCGCTATTGCTGATTCCTTCTTTATGCGTGCGAATCGAAGAATTCGAGGAAACTTTAAAGCTATTGATAGAAATGATGACGATACAATGAAGTTGATTGCAGCTAAAGCATACGAGAAAGGCCAATACCCCTTCGATGCTGTAATTTAATTCTACTCATATGGCTGAGTTTCTTCTCTTGACTTCTCTATATAGAGCGGTTTTTGGTTACGCAGGTTAGAGACGTGGTTTTTGCTAATAATATCAATAAGTTATAAAGATTAAATCAGAGGTTATTGCCTTGACTTTAAAGGGCTTAGCGTGATAATCTCGCCCAGGTCAAAATTCTGACCATTCAAAAATGGCTGGGTGACTCTAGGTCGTGCAGGTTTTTTTGGTTGAAACGGTGTCGAATGGTGTCGGAGGATTACACAGAATGTTCAAAGTAGGCGATAGCGCAGTTTATCCCGCTCATGGGCTCGCAGTAATTAAGCGGATTGAAGAGAAGGACGTTGGGGGCAAAAAGAAGAAATTCTATGTCCTCCAAGTCGTTGATAATCAGATGACCATTATGGTTCCAACAGATAATGTAAGTTCTGTCGGTCTTCGGCAGATTATATCCAATAATGACGTTGATACAGTTTATGGTATTTTAAAAGAGCGTAATGTAAAAATAGACCAGACCACTTGGAATCGCCGATATCGAGAATATATGGAAAAGATCAAGACTGGTTCCATATTTGAAATAGCCGAAGTTCTGCGAAATTTATTTCTTTTACGCCATAGTAAGGATTTGTCTTTTGGAGAGCGCAAAATGCTCGACCAGGCCAAGCACCTTTTGGTGAAGGAAATCTCTCTGGCTAAGCAAGCTAAAGAAGAAATCGTAGAGCAAGAAATTCAGACTATTTTTGCTTCTTGATTAAGAATCAGAGGCTAGGCTTCGACTCCAATCATAAAACGTAAATTTAAAGCCGTAAAACGCACAAAGGTACAGTTCCGTGAATGAAACTCGTGTTCGATTTGCGCCCAGTCCGACAGGTTATCTTCATGTAGGGGGAGCTAGGACTCTTCTTTTTAATTGGATTTATGCCAAGAAGATGAAGGGATCGTTAGTTCTACGCGTTGAGGATACAGATCAGGCGCGAAGCACTCGTGAGAGTGAGCGAATGATTGTTTCTGACATCGAACGGCTGGGTTTAGATTATCAAGAGGGACCGATTCCAGGGGGTAAGTTCGCCCCCTATCGACAATCGGAACGTTTGCCCATCTATGCCGAGTATGCGAAAAAACTTCTGTCAGAGAACAAAGTCTATTTTTGTTTCTGCTCAGATACTTTACTGACTCAAAAACGCGAAGCCGCTTTTAAGCTTGGGCGAGTACCTCATTACGATGGAACTTGTTCACAACTCTCCAAAGCTGAAGTGCAACAGAAGTTCTCAAATGGAGAGAAAGCGGGATTACGATTTCGGGCTCCCTATCGAACTTTTGTTCTTAAGGATCATGTTAGGGGGAATGTAGAGTTTAAAGAGGGAATGGTAGGAGATTTTTTAATTACTCGAACTCCTGCGCAGCACGAACATGAAATCGCAGAGGGAATCGGCTTTCCCGTTTATAATTTCTGTTGTGTGATTGATGACCACCTCATGGAGTTAACTCATGTAATCCGTGCGGAAGAGCATCTTTCCAATACCGTTCGTCAGTTGATGATTTACGATGCCTTGGGTTGGACGCCTCCTGAGTTTGCCCATATTTCCCTTGTTCTTGGGACCGATAGACAGAAACTCTCTAAACGAAGTGGTGATGTCTCTGTCTATGAGTATTTAGATAAGGGCTATATGGCGGAAGCTCTTTTGAACTTTCTCTTGCTCTTAGGTTGGGCTCCATCCGTCGCGCTTAAGCCGGTTTCTGGCCATCCTGAAATTTTAACTACGGAAGAGATGATTGCTGCATTTAGTTTTGAAGGCCTACATAAGGCAGCAGCGGTTTTTGATATTCAAAAGCTTAACTGGATGAATTCTTTTTACATAAGGCACTTTCCCTTAGCCGAGATTGTT
>JBDSKY010000487.1:0-10056 GCA_039916675.1 Bdellovibrionia bacterium | reverse complement strand
CCTGTAGATTCAAATCCAAGAGCATCAGATCAGGCCACTCTTTTCTAAGATAAGCCATCACTTTATCGCCTGTATCCAGGAGGACTGCTTCATAATTATAAGCTTCTAAAACCATACCCAATGTTTCCCGAATCGAGGCATCATCTTCAACTACTAATATACTCATAGAGCCTCCTTAGAACTGGGATAATTACCTGCAAGATTTTATAAACTTACTTATCAATCACTGCGCCCGTATTCTTGCATGTTCGGCGCCAAATTTCTAGTAATTTTTGCCAGGGAATTATATGAAGTTATTTCAGTAGCACACAATTAACTCATTTCAAGAAGGTGCAAGATGACTAATCATCGCGACGAACATGACTCTTTAGGTGTAATTCAAATTCCAGCTCAGGCTCTCTATGGTGCACAGACCTACCGTGCGATTCAAAACTTCCCCATTTCAGGTCGAACCGCTCATCCTGCACTAATCCGATCTTACTTGCGCATCAAATCGGCTGCAGCAACCGCCAATCATGCTTGCAAAGTTATTGATGCTGATAATATGAAGCTCATAACTGAAGCGGTAGCGGATCTATTAAAATCTTCCGTGACCGAATGGCCTCAGACTTTCCCAGTTGATCCTTATCAAGCAGGTGCCGGCACCAGTCAAAATATGAATATCAATGAAGTGGTCGCCAATATGGCCAACAAAAAGGCTGGGAAGCCCTTGGGCACCTATTCCCCTGTGCATCCTAATGACCATGTCAATCGCTCTCAGTCAACGAATGATAGCTTTCCTACCGCTATGAGGCTTGCAATTTTAGAGATATCTAAAGACCTTGTCAGTGTTTTGGAAGATTTATCCAAAACAATGCACCTCAAAGCTGAAAAATGGATGCTCATTCCAAAATCAGCAAGAACCCATCTGCAAGACGCCGTGCCCATGACGCTAGGCCAAGAATTCGAAGCATACAGCGTCACAATAAAGAAATGTGCAAAATGGCTTGAAGACGGGAGAAGCCAACTCCGGGAATTAGGGATTGGCGGAAGTGCCGCTGGCACAGGATTGACAGTACCCAAGGGGTATTCTAAAGCGATTGTAGTAGAACTTGAAAAACTGACGGGTGAAAAACTGCACATTGCAACAAACCTGTGTGAAGCAATGCAATCCCAGTCCCCTGTGACTTACTATTCTTCGATGCTCAAAATTGCCGCTTTGGAGATGACTCGGATTTGTAATGATTTACGTCTTATGGCGTCGGGTCCTTTAACCGGCCTCGCAGAAATCCTTCTGCCCACTGTTCAGCCGGGGAGTAGTATTATGCCTGGCAAAGTGAATCCCTCCATTTTAGAAATGGCTAATCAAACTTGGTTCTCAGTCCTCGGTTATGATCAGTCTGTCACATTCTGTGGCCAAGCAGGCCAACTTGAACTTAATGTGATGATGCCGATGATGGCGTATTCAATGCTTGAGGCGACTCAGGTTGCAACGAATGCAACGCGCATATTAAAGGAGAAATGCGTAGATGGTCTCGAACCCAACGAAGCCAAACTGCGACGTTATTTTGAAAGCACGCCCCAAACCGCGACGGCTCTTAGTCCGAAACTCGGTTACGAAAAAACAGCGGATCTGGTCAAAGAATCCCTCGCATTGGGCATGTCTGTAATAGAGCTTGTGCGAGAGAAGAAACTTATTCCAGAAGAGGAATTAAAACTTTTATTGGACACCCGCGCTTTGACCGGTCTTTAAAATCTTTCTGTTGCGCGAGGGCTTCGTATTTTAGGTTCTGGTTTTTTTGAACCCTCGGTTTTAGAGCCCTCGGTTTTTGGACTTTGAGTTTTGAGAGTCTCAGAACTGGGGGCCGCTTTATTGTCTGTAGAAATCTGCTTGACTCCTGGAGGAACGGCAGGGTTGGCGGAAAAAGTTCCTTCTTCATACCCTAACGACTCATCACTCATATCCATATCCTCAGGAAACTCTAACTCTGGACGTGCATTCGGTTCACAACCCGGTTGACCCGGTCCTTTTCCAATTCTCACATGAAGATGGTTTTTGTGGCTAGGCATATGCCTGATAAATTTTTTGTAAGTCGCCCATTCAGGATCTTTGACAGCAAATTTAGCAAGGGTACCAATATGCCTGCGATCCAAGAATATTACCTTTATACAAGCATAAGGGTTTTTGAAAATTTGCTTCAGCATCCACCAATTCCCAGCGGAATCAAACTCGCGTGTAAACTTAGTCGGGGTTTCTTTCCCTGCCTTCGCAGTTAGAAACCCAATATCGGCATCTTGTCCATTTGTATGGGAAGCGTGTCCCCGTCGGCCCGATGGTCCGTAATGACTTCCACCTCTCGGACCGGAGACGTCCCCGATTACTAATCTTACACCTTTATAAGGTTTCTCAGCATACCCTTTTGCAATAACACGCCCTAGCCACTCGATGAACGCGGCCATAGGATCAGTACCGAAATTTGTACATTTTCCCGGGGAATTTATCAAAAGTCTATTTTCAGCAGTAGGAACTATACGTCGGCCATAGGCCAGAAATCCGTTGTTCACCGTACAAATTGCCTGCTCACCATACTTGCCTCGATCTTGTTTAATCAGAGACAGAATATCTCCCAACTTTCCTTGTTCAGCCAAAGTTGAATATTCCTTTTGAACTTGAGTCATGTCATCACAGCGACTTCGCTTTTTCTTAATAAGCGCAGAGTTTCGCTGGACCCTTCTTTTTCGTGGAAGTGGACCACAGCAAATTTTATTATTTCCAAGGAAGTCGGGATTCCACCGTGCACAAAACTCAAGGTGCGGCTCCCCTGCGGCGGAAGGATCGAAGCACTCTGAAACAGGATCACAAGGAGTCACAGAATCTGATATCGCTTTTTCTATCATCTGTAACTTATGAGTACGCCCTGTCGCGGAAAGCTTGGCCTGAGCCGGCTCGCCGTGAAGAGCTAAAAGTAAAAGTAAAAGCACGAGCGGAGACTATGTGAAAGCCAGCTCAATAGTCAACCAATATAGCTAGCTGCCGCTCTAAGTCCTCGACTTCATCGCTCCAGTAACGATGCGTTCCGAACTGGGGAAATGCAGCTGGAAAGGCAGGATCCTCCCATCTACGGCCGATCCAAGCGGCATAATGTACAAATCGTAAGGCCCGGAGGGGCTCTATTAGCCTCAAAGTACCCCTGTCAAAACGCCGAATCTGCTCATAACCTTCTAAAAGGATATTTCGCTGCAGCAATGCTTCGGCATCACGTCCCGGCACCAATAACCAGAGATCCTGTACTGGAGGCCCTTGAACCATATCGTCGAAGTCCAAAAAGAAAGAGCCGGAGTCATTCCAAAGTAGATTTTGAAGGTGGCAATCTCCATGGATACGCTGATATTGGGCCGACTCAAACCAGCTTTGAGTCAACTCACATATTTTCTCTACTACTTTACGATATCTATCTTCAAACTCGATAGGAATCAGGCGCTTGCTAAGGAGAAATTCAAGATTATTCAATCCATAAGTCTGAGGATCAAGCCGTATTCGATGTTCCGCACGCTTTGAGGCCCCGACATTGTGAATTCGAGCTAATAACCGGCCAATTCTAAGGAGCTGCTCTGTTGAAAGCTCGTCTGGAGCTCGCCCGCCTACCTTAGGGAAAAGAGCGTAATAAATAGCCTCTCCCGTAGTCTGATGCAATGTTTGTCCGTCTGGAAAGGCCGAAGGCGCAACAGCGGGAATTTCGTCAGCAATTAAATCTGCAAGAAACGCATGCTCTTCCATGATTTGTTCGCGAGTCCAACGACCTGGGCGATAAAATTTTACGACCCTACGATTTGCAGCGTGATTTTTTATTGTTGATTCATCTTCGGTTTCAAGTTCGACGTCATAGACTCGGTTCTCAAAACTATTGAGAGCCACACACCTTCCACTGCATCTGAGTCCTGAAGTTTCAACAGCTTCCAACACTCGATCCGGCGTTAGTGAGAAAAAATAGCCATTCTTAGCGCTATTTTCGATTTGATTTGGCTGAGCTAGGCCAGGCTTAGTTCCGTTTAGGATGGTTTCATCGGGCATGATTTAAATTGGTCACTCCGTGTTTTCGGTAGAATTTTTTTTCGAAAGCGTATTTAAAATTTGATCGACTGGAGTGTGGAGCTTTTTATCCTGATTGCAGGCCTGACAAGCCGGTACCACATTTCCTTGGGTGCTGGTCCCACCGCGCGCTAAGGGAACGACGTGATCCAACGTCAGGTCCTTGGGCTTGAACTTTTTTTCACAATAATAACAAAGCCCTCGGTTAACTTTGTTCAACCACCATTGAGTTTTCTTAAGTTTCCTAGCCTTTTCACGCTCGCTCTTGATGCGACGAGGGTCTGAATCAACTTCATTTAAGCTGTAGTAATCGTCTGGGTGGTCTTTGTATTGTTTGCCCGCCATAGAACGCCTGAAGTATCATGTCCGTCGTGAAAATGCCACGGAGGATGTTGACTGATTCTATCGACAACTGTATAAGCAGGCATGATCCATTTTACCAATGTCAGTAAGCATTACGGCACCCGAGTCTTGTTTAAAAACGCAAGCTTTCAAGTACGCCCGGGCGATAAAATCGGCCTAGTAGGTCCCAACGGCGCTGGTAAAACTACTGTGTTTCGACTGATTACTGATGAAGAGCACCCAGACGAAGGCACTGTTACCTATGGTGAGAGAGTCATCATTGGATATTTCTCTCAAGATGTTGGTGAGATGCATGGACGCTCTGCTTTAGAGGAAGTGAAGGCAGGAGCAGGTAGAATTTCCGATCTCGCCGAAAAAGTCGAGAAAATGGAAGCCCAGCTCCAGGACTCTGCAATAAATCCCATCTCTGATGACGCTATGACTGCCCTATTGGATCGCTATGGTGAAGCTCAATTAGAATTTGAACAGCGGGGCGGGTACGACCTCGACTCACGAGCAAAAGCAATTTTGACGGGCCTAGGAATTGGCCCTGATAGCTACGACAATCCTGTAGAGACGTTTAGCGGCGGCTGGAAAATGAGAATCGCACTGGCGAGAATTCTTACTCTAAACCCCGATGTCCTGCTGATGGACGAACCTACCAATCACTTGGACCTTGAATCGATCGTATGGCTAGAAGAATGGATCATTGGTTACAAAGGCTCTCTTGTAATGACTAGCCATGATCGGGAATTCATGAACCGAATCTGTACTAGAATTGTAGAGGTCGCCAACAAGGCCATCACCGTCTATAGCGGCAACTATGATTTTTATATTAGAGAGAGACAAATTAGATCAGACCAGCTTCATGCGGCCCATCAAAAACAAAACGATATGCTAGCCAAAGAAGAAGAATTTATTGCCCGATTTGCAGCTCGAGCTTCCCACGCCGCACAGGTGCAATCTCGAGTTAAAAAATTGGAAAAAATCGATCGAATCGAAATTCCAGCTGAAGATAAAACCATGAATTTCGATTTCCCTATCCCCGCTCGCAGCGGTAACGATGTCGTTAAAATGGTCGAACTCTCTAAATCCTGGCCTCTGGATCATGGAAAATTCAAACCCGTTTTTAGTGGAATCAGTGGCGTTGTAAAACGTCTCGACAAAATTGCCGTGATTGGCGTCAATGGTGCCGGTAAATCCACCTTGTTAAAAACAATCTGCGGGCAAACTGATGCATCGACAGGCGAAGTTAGCCTAGGAGCCAATGTTCAGGTGGGCTACTTTAGCCAGCACTCTCTAGATGTCTTAGATCCCAATAAAACTATCTATGACGAAGTTCATGACCGTATTCCGTTAGCTACTATAGGATTTGTGCGAAATCTTTTAGGAGCCTTCCTATTCAGCGGGGACGATGTTTACAAGAAAATCTCGGTGCTTTCGGGCGGCGAGAAGAGTCGCGTAGTTCTTGCCACGATTCTAGCCAATCCAGTAAACTTACTTATTTTAGATGAGCCGACTAATCACTTGGACATTAAGTCACGAGAAATTCTTTTAAAAGCCATTCAGACCTTTGATGGAACTGTCATGATTGTTAGCCATGATCGACATTTTCTTCGCTCCGTTGCGAATAAAGTTTTTGAAATCGACCACGGGGAGATGCGTGTTTACGAGGGAACTTACGACTACTATTTATCTAAGAAAACTCATCATTAAAAAAGAAATAATTAGTAAGTTCCGCAGCATCAACTCACAACTTTAACGATGTCCTCGTGAGGCAGCTCCACCTTTTCTTCCAATTTGGGCCATATGCTCGCGGTTTTTAGAAACACTCTGACCGCCTTTTCTACCGATTTCAGCCATATGTTGTTTATTTCTAGATACCGCAAGCCCTCCTTTCCTGGCTACCTCTTGTCGGGTTTGAGGATCCATGGCTGCTGTCCCTCTTGCTCCAGTTCTACCGGGAGACTTATTTCTTTCTACGGGACGCCCTTCAGCAGGCGGAGTTCCAGCTTGGTTGCTGGATTGCCCAGTGAACGGGGTATTTTCTTCGCCTCCCTGCTCATTGTGCACTGGAGGATGAACAGCAGTTTCGGAATGAGTCTTGATATTTTGAGAATCGCTCGGTTTATTTTGCTCTTTTTGTTGATCTTGCATTGGAGTCCTATTTACTTCCTGAGAAGGATCAGCAGAATTCTGATCCTGTTCATTGAAATTTGACATTATCCCTCCACAAGGAGTTCATGGTTATTATCAACTGACTAGGTCATTTACCTTTGATATGGGATACTTCGTGTGCAAGCTGCATTCCCTGGCGCGGGGCCGTCTGGCTCGGGATTTGATAGACTAATTAAATATGAAATCCAAAAATCGGCAAATGATCGAGCGCGCGTTCATTCGAGACATTGACTTGGCTGAACGCTTTGATCGCGTCCTGGAAGACACAGTTGAAGCCATGGAAAGGGCAAAAATCCGTTATGTGTTTATTGGAGGAATCGCTTCCGGCGGACTGGGTCGACCACGATCTACTCACGATATTGATTTATTTGTAATGCCGGAGGAAGCCGACTTGGCCATTAAGGCCCTAGAGGAGCACGGTTTTAGGGTCGAAAAAACTGATCCCACGTGGCTGTATAAAGGCTTTAAAGATAATATTCTTGTTGACGTAATTTTCAAATCCAAGGGCGAAATCTATTTAGATACCGAGATGTACCAGAAAATCATAACGGCCACATTCCATGGAAAGCAATTGAGACTAGTGTCGCCTGAAGACCTATTAATCATAAAAGCGGCCGCCCACAGCGAAATGACGCCCAATCATTGGCATGACGCTATTGCTTTACTCTCCTATGCAAATATTGACTGGCAGTACCTCATAAAAAGAGCCAGAAGGGCACCCCGTCGGATTCTGAGCCTGCTACTCTATGCACAGTCAATTGACATTTGGGTCCCAAATTCTGCCATTCACGAATTGTATTCTGGAATATTTGAGAATCATACAAGGCAAAATAGCAACGTGGTGGCAATGAGACCTTCCGTATCGACCACGACAACCGCCTCGGTCAGCAGAAGCAATTTGGTCGAGAAACCCCAAAAACATAAAGTTCAAGAATACACTGCGGCGCATTTAAGAGAGCGGCTAGCTGAAGATCTTAGAACCAACGAGCTTGATATTCAAATCGATCAGCAAGGTGAGACCATTTTACTGCGAGGAGAAGTTCTCTCCAAAGAGAGACGCGACGCTGTCGAAAATATCGCCAAGGAATTTTGTCCCAAATACTCGATCGTTAATCAAATTAGAATTCTTGAATATCATGCTCCTTCAGAATCTGAGGAATTCCAATGATTCGAATCGCAGCAGTGGGAGACGTCCACTACGGAATTCATTCAAGAGATAGGTTTAGGCAACATTTTCTCAATCTCGATGAAAGGGCAGATTTGTTACTAATTGCAGGAGACTTAACACAATCAGGTACTATTGAGGAGGCAAGTGCCCTAGCGCATGACTTGGCTGGTTTGCCGGTTCCAGTAATAGCTGTATTGGGTAATCATGATTTTCACCAAAACAAAGAAGAGGAAATTTCTGCTCTACTAAGGGATACAGGCGTAACTGTTTTAGAGGGGAGCTCAATCACTTTTCTTATTCGGGGCAAGACTGTAGGAATAGCTGGCATCAAAGGATTTGGAGGAGGATTCTCGGGAGCTTCTATTACCGAATTTGGCGAACCAGAAATGAAGTCTTTTGCGAGGCACTGTCGCCTTCAATCCGAAATCCTTAAAAAAACCTTGGAAGATTTAGATACCGAGTATCGGTTCGCGCTCCTCCATTTCTCTCCGGTTGAAGGAACACTCCTTGGAGAGCGAAAAGAGATCTATCCTTTCCTCGGCAGCTATCTACTTGCGGAGGCAATTGATGCTGCTGGAATCAATGGTGCCTTCCATGGACATGCTCATCACGGGGTGGAAAAAGCGTCGACTCCCGGCGGGATTCCTGTGAGGAATGTAGCCCAAATGGTGATTCGGGAAGCCTACCGGGTTTACTCATTTTCTTAAAGACTCTTGTCCGGGTGGCAATAGTTTTAGGATCTTTTTGCGGGGACGTGGTAGGAGAGTCTGAGAGGCTTAGATGAAACAATATCTGAACTTACTTGAAGACGTACTGCAGAACGGAGTAGAGAAAAGTGACCGCACAGGCACTGGCACCCTTTCTGTTTTCGGAAGACAAATTCGCTATAATCTTTCCGAAGGATTCCCCTTACTTACGACTAAGAAGCTTCACACCAAATCGATCCTTCATGAACTTTTATGGTTTCTGAGGGGCGAGACGAACATTAAATATCTAAAAGAGAACGGCGTAAAGATTTGGGACGAATGGGCCACTCCAAGTGGTGAATTAGGTCCAGTCTACGGGCATCAATGGCGCTTTTGGCCCGATGGAAAAGGCGGCCATATTGATCAAATCGCGGACTTGATTGCCGGTTTGAAATCCAAACCCGACAGTCGACGTCACTTATTCCATGCTTGGAACGTTGCCTACCTTCCCGATGAAACCAAGAAACCCTGGGAAAATGCCGAAAATGGAAAGATGGCCTTACCTCCCTGCCACCTGCTCTATCAGTTCTATGTTTCCAACAACAAGCTTTCGTGTCTTTTATATATTAGATCAAATGATTTATTTTTAGGCAATCCATACAACACAGCAAGCGTTGCGTTTCTGACTCATATGGTTGCCCAGCAATGTGGATTCGAACCGGGAGAAATAATACTCTCCATGGGCGATTTGCATCTCTATAAAAATCACTTGGAGCAGGTAAGACTTCAACTCACTCGCGAGCCTCGCCCGCTCCCGAAATTGCTCATTAAGCGCAAACCAGACTCAATCTTGGATTATAAATTCGAAGACTTTGAAATCGTGGGTTATGATCCACATCCGCATATCTCGGCACCTATTGCGGTTTAAATTTAAAGAAGGGCATCCTCAACAAAATGATAGTCTCAGCAATAGCAGCCATGGCCGAGAACTGGGTAATTGGACGCGATAACACGTTGCCGTGGAAACTTAAGGATGACCTAGTTCGATTCCGCGAGACCACAATGAATCATCCTATCATCATGGGTCGCAAGACTTTTGAATCTATAGGGAGAATCCTGCCGGGAAGACAACATTTAATAGTTTCTCGGAATGTGGACTATAAAGTTGCCGGAGCCGAAGTTGTTTCTTCTCTCGAGCAGGCCGTAAAATTATGCGGGGGAAAGACCGATGAGGCTTTCATAATTGGGGGAGCAGAAATATATCGGCAAAGCCTTCCGTGGATCGATCGGCTTTACCTTACCTTGATCCATCAGCAGGTACCAGGAGATGCGTACTTCCCTGCTATTCATTTTAGATTATCTAAGGCGGACGTTAGTTCAAGTTTCCCGCTTGCTAGTTCTCATCAGGAGATGACCCAAGCTATTCCTGATTTTAAAACAGTTTCACAAGAGGATCATCTAGAAGGTCCTCTCCCTTACAGCTTTCTAGTATTAGAAAAGCAAAAACGTAAATAATACTTAATCATTAAGATTCAGCCCTAACTCTTGTTCCTATGAACCTGCAGCTAGATAAGGAGGGGGACTGACTAGGTCTGAAGCATTGATCCTGTTAT
>JBDSKY010000486.1:0-6216 GCA_039916675.1 Bdellovibrionia bacterium | reverse complement strand
GCATGAGGCATGTCGGACACTACAGACGAAAAAAAGTCAGAAACAAAATCAAAAGTGGCATCGGCCCCAAGTGAAGATAAGAGTGTATCTACGGCAGAAGCCGTCACGCCTCCATCTTCTAAACCTGCCAACGTAGTTTTAACTGATCCCATACTTCCTCCTAATTTATTTATTCTTCCAATAAATACACCCATTGTTTTTCCTACTCTTTTGGCTCCCCTCCTTGTTACTAATCCAAGATTGGTTGCAATGATTGAGGAAGCAATCAATCGCCAAAGGATGATTGGCCTTCTCCTGACTAGAGAAGGAGACGTCAAAGAAGACTGTAAACCCGAAAATCTTTATGATTTCGGTGTAGCTGTAAAAATCGTCAAGCGACTTAAGATGCCGGATGGCTCGGTAAACCTTTTAGTTCACAGCATGAAAAGGTTTAAAAACCGCCGCATTTTATCAGACCAGCCCTACATTGTCGTAGAAACAGAATATTTTGACGATATCGTAGAAAAGTCTACGGAAACAGATGCACTCACACGTTCAATTGTGAGCCATGTTAAGAAGCTTTCTGAAATCAATCCCTTCTTCACTGAAGAGATGAAATTGGCCATGATCAACGCCCCAGGCCCCGGCACTGTGGCAGACCTAGTAGCCTTTGCTCTCACTCTCCCTAAGGCGGACGCTCAGGAATACTTAGAGACTCTATCTGTGAAATCCAGGTTTGAAAAACTTTTGGTTCACTTGAGACGTGAACAGGATGTCGCAGATTTACAACGCAAAATTAACGAAGACGTCAACAACAAGCTGGGTAAACTTCAAAGGGAATTTTTCCTTAAAGAACAATTGAAGTCCATTAAACGAGAACTCGGCATTGAAGTAGATGGTAAGGATAAGTCCACACGGAATTTTCGGGAACGGATTGAAACTGCAGGAATGCCCGACGAAGTTAAGAAAGTCGCTCTGGAGGAAATCGATAAGTTCGAATCCATTCCAGAAACTTCTCCTGAGTACAATTTATGTCGGAACTACTTGGATATTTTATGTTCGCTCCCTTGGAGCAAAGAATCTGTCGACAATCTTGACCTCACTCATGCCCAAGAAATTCTTGACCAAGAACATTATGGCTTGGAGAAGGTAAAAGAAAGAATCATTGAGTTTCTAGCGGTGCGTAAGCTCAAGACAGACCCCAAAGGATCTATTATTTGTCTTGTGGGCCCTCCCGGAGTCGGAAAAACATCCATTGGTAGATCGATTGCAAAGACATTAGGAAGAAGTTTCTTCCGCTTTTCTCTCGGGGGAATGAGAGATGAGGCCGAAATCAAAGGTCACCGTCGGACTTATGTAGGAGCGATGCCTGGTAAAATCATCCAAGGATTAAAGCGAGCGGGTACAAAAACACCGTTCTAATGCTGGATGAAATTGACAAGCTCGGACAAAGCTATCAGGGAGACCCGGCCAGCGCTTTACTGGAAGTTTTAGACCCAGAACAGAACAATACATTTTTAGACCATTACCTAGATTTACCGTTTGATCTTTCTAAGGTCCTTTTCATCACCACTGCGAATACTACCTCTTCCATTCCTGCCGCCCTGTTAGATCGCATGGAGCTTATAGAGCTTCCTGGCTATACTTTAGAAGAAAAGGAAAACATCGCGCTTCGTTACGTCATTCCTAAGGAATTAGAAGCCAATGGCTTAAATCCTTCTCACCTACGAATTGAACGTACGGCTCTTAGGAAGATGATGACGGATTACGCGAGAGAGCCTGGTTTGCGATCTCTTCAGAAACTGGTCAATCGAATCGCCCGTAAATCTGCAGCGCAGATCGTAAAAGGGATGGCCCGCAGCTCAAAAAAACCTACTGCTATTATCGTGAAGGAAGCTGAGCTTCTAGAATGGTTAGGACCAAAGAAATTCTACAATGAAGTTGCTGAACGAATTGTGGCACCCGGAATTGTAGTTGGACTAGCCTGGACCACTATGGGGGGCGAGATTCTCTTTATCGAAGCCGCAGATATCCCAGGCTCGGGTCAACTCAAATACACCGGCCAAATGGGAGCGGTAATGACCGAGAGTGCTTCTATCGCTTGGAGCTACGTAAAAAAGAAAGCATTCCTGGCTGGGAAGAAAAATGCACAGTATTTTAAGGATCACGACTTTCATCTTCATATTCCAGCGGGAGCCATTCCTAAAGATGGACCCTCTGCAGGGATCACCATGGCTACCGCTCTTTACTCTCTGCTCTCAGGACAGCGTGTAAAGAACAAGATTGCAATGACTGGTGAACTTTCGCTCATCGGCAAAGTACTTCCGGTGGGTGGCATTAAAGAAAAAATTCTTGCAGCACGAAGAGCGGGAATTCATACCCTGATTCTTCCTAAGCTCAATCAGAAAGATATAACGGAAGTACCTGAATACGCACTAAAAGGACTTACTATCCATTATGTTAATCACGTTGAGGAAGTTTTCCCATTAGCATTGGAAAATAAATCTGACCGTGTGTTACTCACCCGAAGTAAGAAACCTAAAAAGGTTTATCTTGCGGATCAATTTGCCGGGCAGATTTAAAATAAAACTGAGCAAGAGTGGGGTCTTTCTCGACCTCCGCAATTCGTCCTAAGAGAAGGTATGCGGGACTGTAGTTTTTATTGGTCTCAATTACTTTCTGCAACGTCTCTTTGGCTTCTTTTAGACGGCGAAGCTTTACCAGGACATTTGCAGCCAAGTAACGTCCTATAAAATAACCAGGATTAATCTGGGTAGCCTGCTGAAAGTAAGACAAGGCTACGTTTGGATCCTTTTTTCTAAACCCATCCAAGCCATAAAGAGTTCCAAGCTTCGCCAGAACTTCCGTATTATTTGGCATGTATTTAAGTACAATTTTTAATATCTCTTCGCCTCGCTCATATTCCTTTTCTGTTACAAATATCCAAGCGGCGTTAATGAGGGCCCGGCTATAACCCGGATAGGACGAAAGAGATTCTTCCCAGATCTGGCGCTCTGAAGCAAAAACCTCGTTCCTTTTAAAGCTGACGACGAAGTAAAGGAGCAGGAGACATATGGCAGCACTTATTTTCCAATTCCTCGATTTCACCCAAGATTTATTTCTGAATAAGCTCGACGCTACAATTAGTAGTCCGAAATTTGCTAAATAGACTCTCCTTTCAACTAAGCAATCAACGGTCGGAAGTAAGCTCGTGGGTAAAACAACTGCCAAATAAAATAAGATCCCGAATCCTATGATCTTCTTTGTTGGAGATATAGTGCGAATGAGGCTGCTTCCAAGGATGCCCATGGCCACTACTACCGTCCAACAGAAAAAAAGAAAACTCCCCGAATATTCATTTGGAAGTATCCCATGATCGATTGTTAGCCCAACTGGAATAAACGTCAGCTGGATATACTTTAGTATAACCATTCCTTGGACACTTAAATAACTCATGCTTTCATGGATTTGCTGAAAGCCCTCGAGATCTCCGATACCGCCAAGATAAAAATATCGGAAACCCAAATAAATTAGAGTTACAACAATTAACGGCAAAAGAGATCGGGCTACTTGCTTCATTTTATTTTTGAACTTTTGTTCAGCTTCATGACCGTGAGTCTTATGGGGCGCTTCAAGTATCCAGGAGAAAGAAGATATTTCATACAAGCCCAATAGGAGAGGAAGCACTATTCCGGTTTGCTTAGAGGCCAATGCCAGGATGTAACAAACCACTACTAGAGGTGATTTAAGAATGGATTTTACTTTGTCACCCTGCTGCACCTCTGACGAAATAGCAGGCTCTGATTTACGCCGAACGAAAGAGTAGAAAGCCAGAAGAATGAAAAAACTGGAAAGTAAATCGCTGAGTGAATAAACATAGATCGCGACCCCAGCTTGAATAGGAAGAAGAAGGAAAAGTAGCGCCATGGACAACGAGGCATAAATATTTTTTGAGAAAAAACTAATCAGAAGAAAAACTAAAATCCCATTACCAAAATGAATAACCGTATTTACGATATGATAAGGGACAGGGTGCGCAGACCAAAAGTGGTAAACTACAGTATGGACCAAAGAGACCAAGGGTCTCGAAGGATCATTACGATTTCGTGTAGGAGTCGCCCCATAAGGATAAATCAGGGTATCGCCGATTCTATCCATATTTCTAATATCGCTATTATTCACGACTTTAACGAGGTCATCCAATATCAATGGATTCTGCCAAGAATTGGCAAAAAGCAACAATGTCATAACAGCAAGCAATCCTACAACCCAACTGGGAAGTAATCGAGACTTGCCAGAGCTTGATTTATTCATTCAATCTAATTTAATCACGTTCTTGGGCCGTTGTCACCTACGAGACGAGGGATGCTATTCCTGCCTACGATCCCTGGATGAGAGGACTTCTCCTGTACCCGCGTCGATTACAATTTCGTGCCCACGAATAAAAAACTGATAGGCCACGTGCCCTTGCGTTGCCTGAGTTACCCATACCACTTTGTTGCCCTCAGATGAGGAATTGCCATGCGTCATAGCAATCGAGGGCAGTTTGCCTTCATCCATAGAGGACAGAGCTTTAGAGAAAGCATCTTGAGATGTCAGCCGAACATCTGAAACGACCTTAATTTCCGGTATGTAATTCGAAGAAAGCCCTAGGATTTCCCCTTTCAAACCCAAGTCGATTTTTAGGTTTCCTTCGGGAAGAACAGTTAACCCGCGGTAAGTTTCCCTGAAATAGAGCTGCGCTGTCAATGGACCACCTCTAGGGATTGGGTTGCTGAGTGGTAGATCTGCTGTTAATCCAAGGAGATCGTGCGCTGCACTCAAGATTTCCTGCCCCCGAGAAATGACTTTCTGCGGGTCTTGTGTTTTAAAATCATCAGTTGCTGCCACGCCTTGTCCAGGTACACCTCGAATAGATACTAATTGGCCATCCGCATTAAACTGTGGTTCCAGGTCTGGTCCAAATCTTTCTGTGAATACTTGCCATTTTTCTTTTGACGTTTTCTGATCCACCAAAGAAGTCGGTTTCGCAACAGGGGAAGACGGGCCACCTTTTTTTGCGACCGGTGCATTGGGTACAGCAGAAGGCACCGGTATGGGCAGGGAAACAGCAGACGAAGCTATGGGTCTTGCTAAGCGCTCTTCTTGAACACCTTCTCCATTAGAAAACCAAAACCGAAGCCCGGCTATAGCCCCTCCAACTCCTAGCACGAGCCCGAAAATCCTCAGTGCTGCAGAAAATTTTCTCTTAGGTGCACTCATTTTACCTCTCTTCTCACTTCTACTGAATCTTAACTGGGAAGATCATTTTTGAGGCAACCCCATTCGAGGGTAACGCATCGACTTCGAGATTTACGATTTTTCCATGAGCGGCACTCGGATTAATCCTTATCCAAATCGCGGTATGAGAATTTCGATTAAAAAATGGATTCGTCGTGAAATAAGTATTACCAATTGGGATCGAGCTCGCCAACTGCTCCTGATTGAGCGTCCGGACTATGGAATTTCCATTTATTTTTTCATACATGATTTGAGCTTGGTTGGAACCTGACCGGGTCATATATCCGATGTTCGTTCGCTGATCGAGAATTTCAACTTCTGGATCATCAGAGGTCACTGTGAGCAAAACTCCACCTGCCGTTACGTTGTCATTATTTTGAAGATCAAACCAGACCGCTACCGTTTCGCCTGGGTCCATTTCATAGTTGAGCCCTGTTCCGAGACCCTGGGTCACTAATTGAGGATTCGCACCAATATCGCCTAACCACTTAATCAATAATTCGGGATCATCTTCCACAAACATTCCAGGCGTTCTGCTTACCGGGAGGTTCAAGTTGACCCCGGAGCCGATAGCGAGCCAATCCGTTGAAGTTATCGTGGGACTGTCGTAAAGTCCCCTTGTTTTTAAGGCGAGTTGGATCGCAGTTTGATCTGCCAAGGTAATACCTTCCAGCAAAGGTGCGTAAGCCACCAGGAGTGCCGAGAACCCTACATAAGTCACCGGCGAATGATTGGTTGTCGTATTCGGCGTAGGTAAATGTTTTATAGCTTCGAGAATAAGCTGAGAAGTAGCTTTTTTCGCAGTTACTTCATCCCCTGCATGGTTGTACTTCAAAGCCGAATAAATATCCCAAAGAGCACCAACCATTAGAATTCCCCCGTTGTGAATTTCTTCTTGTGAGAAATAATTGAGAAATGTTTTCTTCGCGACATTTCCACCCTTTTGACTTGTCGGGT
>JBDSKY010000485.1:0-2768 GCA_039916675.1 Bdellovibrionia bacterium | reverse complement strand
CCCGGCCTACCAAATGCTGAACGTCCTGGCCTTCTTCTCCAACAGGAATTTCACGGCCGCCCTTGGTGCGCTCTCTGGTAATCCTTGTCGGTTCGCTGGCGAGCATTGGGGTGGCTTCTACTTTTGGTATTTCTGCAGCAGCATTGGCTTCTGGAATCAGCCAATTTCCTATTTTGCTGACCCAGTTTCCCTTTTCTTCAGCGTGCTTTGGCATTTCTTGTTGGATGTCAATAATCCGAGAGTTCTCTACGCCGCCTTTGGGTTTCTCTTCATTCGGTTGGCGACTTATGTATTTAACGGGTTTCAATTCTACGAATTTATCCCCAAGAAATCCTTCACCTCGAATATAGGCACGAGTCGAACTCAGCACTTCTACGGGAGCGGTCAAACAAATGCCTAAGGTTACATGAGTTTCCGCGAGCGCCACTGAGTTTAAATAACCGATTTCTATCCCTAGGGACCGGATCGGGGATTTAGTCTTCAAACCCGTAGCGTCCTCGACGTTAATCTTCACCAGTTGGCAAGGTCTCCACCAAAAGGGCCGGTTATTAACAAAAACGGAAATCCCTAGGATTGCCAGCAATCCCAGAACCGTAAATATCCCCACTTTAAACTTTGTGGATGAACTAGAAAAGTTTGTCACTCACATTACCTCGAGCTTCTTTAATCCAAATGGTAGTATTGATGTGATCAAATAATCACATAACAAAATAGTTAGACAGCTAATAACAACTGTAGAACGAGTTGCGTGACCTACAGCGAGTGCACCCCCGCGTGCTCTAAAACCAAAAAAACATCCTACCCAGGTCAGAACTAAACCGAATGCTGCTGATTTAACCAAACAATGAGTAATATCGATGGGATCAACCATCCGAAAAAATTGATGCCAATAAATGGAATATTGAAGATCCATCACCCCGCAGGCCACACCTGCAGCAGCGACGCTTCCCACGAGGGAGAAAAAAATCGCTAGAATGGGCATCATCAGGACTCCTGCTGCCACCCTCGGAGCTACGAGATATTCAAACGGATCTACAGCCATCACCTCAAGTGCATCAATTTGTTCTGTAATTCGCATACTGGATATTTCGGCGGCCATTGCGGCTCCTGCCCGACCCGTCACCATGATCGCAGACATAACCGGCCCCATTTCTCTAAATAGAGAAACGCCAACGGTACCGCCCAAAAGTGCTTCCGCTCCAAACTTATGCAAAGACATGTAGAGCTGATACCCCAAGACGGCTCCCATAAATATTCCTGCCACCGTAGTAATCCCTAAGGAGCTCACTCCGATAAATTCGCATTGTTTCAGGAAAAGAGTTCGCCTTTTCAATAAAAAAGGGGCTGCACGAAGGGTATCTCCCACAAAAAGAGAAAATTCGCCCAAAATGGTGATAAAGGATTTTACAGTTTTGCTGGGTGTCACGATCACTAAGGTAAAACCAGATAGAAAGAAAAACAAGGACCAACAGGAATTTCATCGCAGTTTGTGAATCGTGGGTTTGTAAGCGGAGATATTAGAAGTGAAGTGGTTTTCAAATTTTATCCTCTCGAAGCCAAAAGGCGTAGCCCTAGTTGGAACTTTGCTAGCCATTTTTGGCGGTTATTACTCGGTTCAGCTCTATAAAAACCTGCGAACAGACATTCAGGAACTTTTACCCACCACATCTCGAAGCGTGATTGACCTTAAAGAAGTAACAGAACGCTTGGAATCTATTGACAATTTGGCAGTTCTTGTTTTTTCAAAAAACACACGGGCCAGTAAACGCTTCGTAATAGATTTGGCGAAGAATTTGGAAAGATACCCGAAATCGATCATCGCCAGTGTCGATTACCGGATTGACCGGGAGCTCAAGTTTTTTAAAGATCACCAGGCCCTGTACATTGACCTAGAAGACCTGATTCGGGTGAAAAGATATATCCGTGACCGGATCGCGTATGAGAGAGAACTCTACAATCCTCTCAATATATTTCGCCCCGATGAGATCCCTGAGCCAAAGCTGGATTTCATGATCTTAAAAGAGAAATACCGAGGAAAAGCAGCCGGGTTCGACCGATTCCCCGAGGGCTTCTATGCCACTCCAGACGCTAAGAAAAGGGCTGTCTTAGTCAATATCCCAGGTAATTCAGCAGGGATCGACAGGGCAAAGGCACTCAAAGCGGCCGTAGAAAAAACCATCTCAGACCTGAATCCCAAGTCTTATGCCCCTGACCTGGAAATCAAATATACCGGTGGTGTGGAAGACAGCATCGAAGAACAGGATGCTTTAGTCGCTGACCTCGAGCTCTCCACCGTTTTAGTAACCATCATCGTCACCCTAGGCATGTTAGCATTTTATAAAAGTGTTCGAGCTACTCTGGCCTTAATGGCGAGTCTTCTGATGGGAACTTTCTGGACCTTTGGGATCTCTTACTTTGTTGTAGGTTATCTGAATGCCAACTCTGCGTTTTTAGGAAGCATTGTCTTGGGGAACGGGGTTAATTTCGGGATCATCTACTTAGCCCGGTATATCGAGGAACGTCGTCAGAACCGCAGCAACAGTGTCGCCAATCAAATTGCGATGAGGGAGACAGCAACGTCAACCTGGACGGCGGCACTCGCGGCAGGCCTCTCTTATGGATCACTAGTTTTAACGGGATTTAGAGGTTTTAAACAATTCGGTGTCATCGGCCTCATAGGGATGATTTTGTGTTGGCTAAGTGCTTTTACACTTTTACCTGCTTTTTTGACTCTTTTAGATCGAATAAAACCTTTTAACTTTGCCAGA
>JBDSKY010000484.1:0-2612 GCA_039916675.1 Bdellovibrionia bacterium | reverse complement strand
TACTATTCACATCGATTGCATCCGATCACGTTCTCAGAGATTGGAGGTTATCCACTTGTGGGAATAGAGGAGCTTCCTAAACTTCCACATTCTCCCAAGGCCGGAAGCCAAACAGATCTTGAATCCTTACTTAAGTTCGGAGGATTTCCAGAGCCGCTTCTCTCGGGGTCGGAAAAGGAAGCTAATCGTTGGCGACTCGCTTACGGCACACGCTTGGTGGAAGAGGAAATCCGTACACTTGAAGAGATCAAAAACCTTGACTCGTTAGAGCTTCTTTTTGATCGACTGGGCGATATCGCGGGATCTACACTTTCGATAAACTCATTGCGTGAGGACTTGGAAGTCTCATTTGAAACTGTGAAAAACTGGATATCTGTTTTCGAAAGGTTTTATTCAATATTCAGGATTTCTCCCTACGGTCCACCCAAAATTAAGGCCATTAAAAAAGAACAAAAGTTGTATTTTTGGGATTGGTCTCGCGCAGTTGAGGAAGGCGCCCGGTTCGAAAACCTAATTGCCCTTCATTTGTTAAGATGGGTTCATTGGATGGAAGATGTAGAAGGTGAAAAACTCGAGCTACGATTTTTTCGAACACGGGAAGGACATGAAGTTGATTTTCTTGTTATGCGAAAGAAAAAGCCTTGGCTTGCCATCGAAGTTAAACTTTCAGATTCGGAACTTGCCCCATCATTGAAATATTTTTTACAGAGAGTGAAGGTCCCGTATGCCTTTCAGGTCTTCTTAAAAAATGGCATCGAAAAAAAGTGGCCGGAAATTCAAGGATGCCAGGTTCGAAGTATTACGGCAGCCCGGTTTTTGGCAAATTTGCCCTGAATTGCGCCCAGTGTTCTTTCAATTTAAGAAGGTGGAAAAAGAAAGCTGTGTCATCGTAATCGAAGAGACTGGTGTGCTAGCTTTGGATTATACTGGTAAGAAGGCGTGGGGTTATCCTACTGATATCATCATCGATCATCAGACTATTGGTTCTGAAGTGATTGTCCAGACTATGGATGGAAATGAACTAAGAATTTCAATTACGACTGGAGATGTTGTTTCTTAAATTATCCTTTTGCCTTTCTGCAGTTTCCTTTGGGTTATGGGGAGTAGATTATGGACAAGGGATTGGTCGAAATTTCATAGGGACTAACGCTGGTGCCTGGGGATTGGGAAAGGGACTACTGGCCCACATTTGAATATAAGTACCCCAGCGGCAAGCCCTTATCTGGCAGGGGCAGAGCAGTGAAAACGTAATCCTTGGGGTTCAAACCATTTACGACTCTTCAAATTATGACCTGGAGATAATCTTTACCATTTGTTTCATGGGTCAGAAATTGATGCATGAATTCAAGATGTTATACAATCTTTACGATTGTTGTTATAGAGAACCATTTTAGACGTGTAATAAGTTGGAGTCCTAAAGATTTATAGAAGTATTTATTAAAAAGAAGCCCTAAAAAGGCTCCTTTTTTGGTTATTGTCCAAAATATTTATTATTCCGAACAGACTGTAGTGGTTACGGTAGTTTTTTACCGAAGGCGTAATAAAGTCGCATGTCTACTGAGTGGTTCGGCCACTCTTTCACGTAGGCGGGACAAAACACCGTGTTCCACTTGAGTGGCATTATTTGCTTTTGTGATTCACAAGGCGATATGTTGTGAAAAGCAGATTGTGATCTTTTGAGCATTGCCATCATCTCTATCCCTGTCCCCTTAGATAGGTCGAGTCATCACGAAATCAATTTGATCGTCCTTTCCCAGGCGAAAAATTTTCTCTCCTACTCTTGAAAATTGATATTTGGCATAAAAGGCTTGGGCCCTGAGATTTTGCTCCCACACACCGAGCCACAGAGTTTCAAAGCCTTCCTCATGAGCGATTTGAATGGCTCTTTCGGTGAGGGCAGATCCCACTCCTTTGCCATGCCAGCTGGCACTGACATAGAGTCTGAGGAGCTCGATGGGCTTGGGTCCTAAGACGGATGCATGGGGGGCGCTCCGGACCAAATGAAAGAAGCCCGTGGCAAGGTTTCCTGACCAGGCGATTTCGATTCGCCGATTGGGATCACGGATTTCTTGGAGCTGCTTGTCTGCTCCGTAGGTTTCGAAGACGTAGAGGCTCATGTCTTGGGCAGTGTTGTGTTTTCCAAAAGTATCGACGAATGTAGTTCTTGCCAGATCGGCTAAGGGTTGGGCATCAGAGTCTGTTGCTGTTCTAATTTGGATCATGGGGCTCCCAACTGGTTATTCCCTCGCAGAGAAAAGACCACAATATCATCTTCAAGAAAAGAAGTTTTAGTGAAGTAAAACACGCCCTTGACAAAATGCCGCAATGTGTTACATGAGACTTCTTCAAACTCATCGATATCTGAATCTGAAACGTGCTGGAAATTGAAAAATAGGATTTTAATGAAATCTCCCTGCCCAAAACTTTTAATTCAATGTCTTTTATTATTAACAATTTCGCTTGTTGAAAGCGTTGATGTTCTGGCGGGGAAGGCCTTATCCAAACCCACAGAACTGACTTTAGATTTGCCGACAAACCTAAATTGTAGGGATGAAAAAGGAAAAACACTTTTAATCCGAGCGGTCGACGCAAAGGACCTCGAGGCAATCCAG
>JBDSKY010000483.1:0-3781 GCA_039916675.1 Bdellovibrionia bacterium | reverse complement strand
GTTGCCACTACTACTGAGCAGCGAATCGAAAACGGTGTCCCAGTAACTGTTAGTAATCAACAGGCCTTTTGTACTGTCTTAAATAATGACAGTTACTTGGCTCCAGAGATGAACCATTCAATTCAAGTCAGTGCCCCCCTGCACTGCCTTCAATAGGTTCTAATTTATGCCATCTAGGATTGCCTTTACAAGGGGGCCAATCTCCGAACTGGAGCAGCCTAACAAATACTACTGAAACGATGCTGGCTTCGCAGACCATCGGATTAAACATTAATGCTGGCTATGCCCCAACCGTAGATTTGGGTTCCGTTCAAACCGGAGCACTCATCAATAGTGTAAATGAATTGTTTGGGCCTGGAGTTGCCGTGAAGGACTACTCATGTCTCACCAATGCCGCCAATCAGCATGTCACCAAAGCTGCCAAAACAAGGGACGAAATTACTGGATTGAAAGAATATTGCCCAGAAAATATCAAATTAGAAATTTGTGAGTTGTCTGAAAAACAAATACAGCTCATGAAAGAGAAAACAATTATCGATGTTCCTTCAATTCCAGACCCTAGCGATAACGAAATTCCATTTATTTTTAATTCTCAGGGAGAAGTACGCGAAGAACTGACTCGCTTGTACAAGCATCTATATAAAATTAAACCCACTACCGGAAAACGAGAAAAAGCTAGGAATCTAGGTATCGCGGCGGTGGAAGAGGCAGACGCTAGTTATAGTCAAGGTGAGCCTAATGAGGGTCAATTTTATAAAGACCTTGCAGAAGGATTTCTAGATATCGCAATCGGCCTTGACCCAATTACTGGCCTTGCCCGAAGTACCTATGAACTTATTTTAGGCAGAAACCTTGTGACTGGAGCAAAACTCGGAGCGTTTGAACGAAGTGTAGCTTTTCTTGGAGTCATAACACTCGGGGCTGGCAATACTATAGCTAAGACAACTGCTGGGGTATTGAAAATTACTGGTAAGGTCCCTGCCCTATCTGCCGAACTGAAAATTGCCGAGAAAGTTATTACTGAAGGCACAAGAATTGTTGAGTCCGGCGAAAGGAACTGGAAATCTGTCAAAGGCTTGCTTCACACTGTAAAAGGTAACGCTAAAATAGCGGCGGATGGAACGTTTAAGCTTAAAAATGGAATGCATACCGAAAAAGGGCTCGAACACTTTATAAAATTAAATTCTGGTAAAGGTAAAACATATACTATTCAATCGGTTGAAACTTTTGCCGAAAGGAACCTTGCAGAGTCAGTCATTTTCAAACAAAAGTTACCTAATGGAGTTTCAAGGCTGCAACTTCCTAGAGAAGCATGGCATAATAGTGATTCTTTCGGGAGGGCCGGAATTAGGATTGATGAGCAAAATATTAGAGGAATTAAAACGCTTTGGCCTGAGAGTTTCAGTATCGCTGACATAGCCGAAGCCACGGAGACAATCCTTCAACAAAACATAGGCGCTTTGGGATCAAAACTGAACGGGATATATAAAGAAATTAAAGTTGCGATTACTAGAGACTCCTCTGGTAAAGTAATTTCAAGTTTTCCATCGTGGAATCAGTAACGGGAGTTATGGAATATGAACAAAGAGCAAGCTGAAAAAACACTAAATAAATACTATTTAGATTGGTTAAGCGGAGGAGACGGGGAAGCCGTGTTTTTTGCGATCGACGAGATTTTGAAAGATCATCCTGACTGCCTTCAGGTATTTATCAATCGCTTTGTAAATGAGGCTAACAATTCCGAAAAAGAAACTCTAGCACAAATTATTTTACGCCATTCACATTACGAACCAGCAATTAATTTTCTTAAGGTTGAAATGGGATGGAATGATTTCTCCGGTTTTGTAGGATTTCCAGAGAACTAAACTTCAGTTACATTGAAAGGTATCTTTATCAATGAAAAAAATTAGTCTGCTTTTTAACTTTATATTTGTTTTTTTTACTATCCCAGCTTGGGCAGAGCTACCGTCTAGTTTTTCTTTGAACGTCGGAGTGACAGCTATTGCCGAAGAAGTTGGCTATTCATTTGGCGCTACGACTCCTTATTTCATTAATGACAAATCCGCCTTGTCTTTCCAATATTCCCAATTTCGAGCCAGCGCGAGTTCAACCTATTCAATGATAGAAGTAGGTGCGCTTAATAAATTTTTATCATTCGACAAGGTAAACACCTACTTCAAAGGCGGGTCCTTTTATACGATGCCGGGCAACCCCGCTCTAAAATCCGACTTTGGAATAAACTTTGGATTTGGAGCCAATATAGCTGCGAACGGTGATAAGTTTTTGTTTAAGGCTGAAATCGGGTATTACTATCCCCTTGGAACGACAACAGAACAAGTTGCAGGGCAACCCTTTGCCCAAGGGGCGGGGATTTCGCTAGGCTTCATGTATTTACTCTAGAGAACTCCTGGCTGCTATGAACAGCTTATGCGCGAATGCAGTTTACTCAAATGTCAGAATTAGAATGTGAACGAGTTACCCAGGCCCTATTAAAGTATTGTGAATTAGATACGCTGGCGCGTGGTCATGCTCTACCAATATTGGAAGAATGAAATCGAAATAAGTCAAAAGAAAGCAGCTTGACCTCAAACAATGATTGGGCACTTATCAAAGTCATCCGAACTAGCTGGTTTGGGATATTACTTAGGGCCTGAATAAAAAATTAAAATTCCACGTTCAGTGCAAGAGCCACCACCTCTTCAATATCAGGCCGAGAGAGAGTTCGAGCAAGAAAATGGGGCTCAAGACAATCTCCGTAGTAAAATGTTCGATTTAGATTGACTGGATGCCTTAGTTTAGCCAAATAAAATTTGACAATAAACTCTTCAAATATTCTCTGTTGAGTATCCTCAAGATCTTGATATCTCGCCGTGGTTTTAAATTTTTCAAAAACCTCAATTGTAATTGAATCACGATCATCCGATAGGAACCCCCTAAAGCAGGATCCCATTCTCTTTCCTCGATAGATCTGTAGTCTTCGTTCTTGCTCAGCTTCAACAGCATTTTCAATTTCAAAAACTGTAAATATGGGAGGGCCATATATGGCCTTTAACATCAGATAATCCCCCCGTCGGTCATACTTTCCAGTAAGTTTCGGATGCAGAAGACCAGTTTTTTTCAATCGATCTCCTCTTCCACTTGCAGTTCCCCAAGAATAGATCCAATCCTGCTCCGAAAATAGGATTACATAAACCCACGCCTTGTGAGCTGCTTCTCCAACAAAAGTCCGTACATCCTTCCAGGTATTCACAGAGGTATTTCGCACTGACCTTGAATCAAAAAAGTTCATAGTTTCCAAATATTCCGTCTTAAAATCCATTTTTTTCACACGTCCTCCTGGCCATCCTAGATTCCACTCTTTCCAAATTTGGAAATCAAATGTGGCAACGCTGTTCGATATGGGGAACTTGCTGGGCTACTGTCTAGTGGATCTAGCAAAGACTTTGAGTCTGAAGATCAAACTGGACGTTTTGGAACTGGCTTTTTAGCAACACACATACTTTCAGAACGTGCAATACTTTTTTCAATCCCTATATGAGAACATGGGAACAAGAACTGTCACTTTTGGCACCTAAGCAGAAGACTCATTTTCTAAATTCTTCTGGATAGCCCTCGCGTGCCAACGACCACGTCCAGTCTTAGTCGGAACTTTCATCGAGTTAAACACCTCGGCAATCTTCCAATAACTGAATCCTTGGACGCGCAACGTCTTCATTTTCTCGATATTCTCTTGTTCCCGTTGATTGACAATGACCTGGCGCTTCCGCCATGACTCGCCGTA
>JBDSKY010000482.1:0-3169 GCA_039916675.1 Bdellovibrionia bacterium | reverse complement strand
AGTAAATGTCCTCGCCATTTTCGATCAGTGAATTAATGAATTCGGCCCTCGCGCTATGGAGTGTGATTCGCTTTTCCTTGTTAACCCGTTTGGCTCACTTTCCGACGATATAGCCTAAGGCAGTGTGACTCAATTTCTTGTTAGTTATGTCACTATTCGAGTTTTTCGTTGGTTGAAAAAGATAATGATTTTCCCCAATCTTACGCCCAATTTCACCCATTCAAGCAACGTACTCATCAGCGTAGTAAGCTGTTGTTGGATGAATAGGAATTTGATTCATCTTTTGACCCTTACCAATGTAGTTGAGAAATTGAATGCCTTCCTGAGTTTTGAAATTCGTTAGCTTAAGGTTTTTTAATTCGGCCTGCCTCATGCCGGCGGTAAAGAGAAGCAAAATGATAGCCTTGTGGAGAGGTGGTGCTTTTTCAATAATAATATCGGAAAAAGTTTTCATTTCACGGTCTGAAAATACTTGGGTCTCTTCTAAAACAGTTCGACTTGGCCTGGTACAAAACTCGGCCGGGTTTTTTCAATAATATCAATTTGTATTAAAAATTGAAAGAAACTTGAAACCGCCGAGATCTTCCAATTAATCGTATTGGGTGCGTAAGCTCTTTTGCGATTGGATAGATATTCATCCAAGTATTTTTTGTACTTTACAACGTGAATTCGCCGGATTTCTTCAAAGAGTAATCTTTTTCGAACCGATCGGGGTAGCCAAATTGATTTGCGGTGAATTCAAAAAAAGCCCTCAAGTCACGCCGCTAGGCTCGCTCCGTCAAAGGATTACGGTTTTTCAAAAACTCATAAAGCAGGTCCTCTACCGCTTCACCCCCTGAGAATAGTACCAACTGGCTTCTATTCATTTTAATGGCTTCATTTCGCATAAGATCCCTCCTGGATCAACTTGGCTTGACTGCCACAGAATTAATAATAACGATTACGGATACTCGAAGGGAAATTCGTAGTTTATTTTTTACTAGTTGCTAAATTTAGCAACTATCTTTATAATTGGATTAATATGAGTGAGCGCCGAACCTACTCTGTCCAACTGACCATCAACGGGAGACTTATTAACGAGGTCGTGATTGATCCCCACTATGAAATTAAGCACCCAGACATCAATGACAACTTAATTCTTGAATTGGTAAAAACGCTAGATGGAAAAGACTTTCAACTGGAAAGCAGAGACGGCGAATGGGAATTTTATATGTTAGACCGGATTGATTATTTGGACAAACAATACAGGCTAGTCTGGTGTTTTCGTGATGAATGCTTATTTATTGGAGTGATCAACTGTTTTCGGAGGTAAGTTTATGAAGTCTAAAAAAGAAGCTTTTCCTGATAATCAAACCCTGAAGCGTGTCCGAGATAAGCTTTCTGATATGAATTACACAGGGGGCAATCTAGCGCTACCTGCTAATGCAACAGAAGTAGACCGTGCCAAATATCAGATTTGCCAACTGATCGCCAAGTATCAACGTGAACACCAACTCTTACAGAAAGATATTGCTGAGAAAATTGGAGTGGATGAATCTAGGATCAGTGATCTGCTTCGAGGCAAAATTGAAACTTTTACCTTGGATCGGTTGTTAGGATACGCTGAGAAACTCCATCCTGGAATCAAAGTCCAGATTATTGCTGCTTAATGTAAGTTACGTTCAGTTAGGATAACGTTCAAGGCATAGTAATGGTCGGATAGGTGCAGTAAAGCGAAACTAGACTCACTACCAAATAACTCAAGGCCCAAATCCTCACCAATACAGGAAATAAGTGCCAACACCCCTGTTGGTCAAAGAAAGAGCGAGATCAATGGCAAATCTTACATAGAGCCTTCGGCGTCCGGAACAAGTGGGTGTGTGGGCAGGGGGCTCTCCTGATCCACTTCAAATCACTTTGATTGGCTTCTATATAATGCTGTAATGATGAAAAGAAGGAAACATTTGTATGATAAATGATACGCATAGCAAAACCATTGGCTACTTGCTTTGGATTTTTGGCTTTTTGGGGGCGCACCGTTTTTACTATGGTAAACAAATTACGGGCGCGATCTGGTTTTGTACTCTGGGCCTCCTTGGTATCGGCTGGCTTGTGGATTTATTTTTAATTCCTTCTATGGACCTCCAAGCTGATCGCAAGTATGCAACTGGCTCGCTGAACTATTCGGTGGCATGGCTCCTTCTATCTTTCTTGGGTATTTTTGGTTTACATCGTTTCTATATGGACAAGTGGTTCACAGGATTCCTTTATCTCGTAACTTTGGGTTGCCTCGGAATTGGAATTTTCTATGACCTTTGGACACTCAATGGACAAGTAGATGAACTGAATCGGCGTCAATTAAGTTAAGCAAGGGTGCGCTCAGTCCGTACCGTTTTGCTGAGGCAACACCCCACCTCGCGAAGCGTTGTTTCCAACTGTGCTTTTTGCCCAACACGAAAGAACCCAAAAATCCTGCTTTCTATGATTTACTTTTCTCCATGTCACTCTCACTCTATTACCATCCGCTCGCTTCGTTCTGTTGGAAACCACTGATTGCGCTCTACGAAAACGCAACGCCATTTACGCCTCTACTGGTGGATTTGGGAAATGAAAAATCCCGAACAGATTTTTTGAAAATTTGGCCCCCAAGCCATTTTTAAATCAATTCTTCCTAAGGTAACTCGACAAAGAACTCCGTCTGTCCAGATGGGTCACTTTTAGCCCAAATTCGACCTTCATGCTGCTCAATAATTTCCTTGCAAATAGCCAACCCCATTCCTTTACCGCCGGCTCCGGTCTGAGTCTTACTGCTCTGGCTAAATTTATCAAAAATTGAATCCAGCTCGCTCTCTAATATACCGATCCCTCGATTTGAAACGATGAAACCCATCTTTCCGCTCGAACTCGGATTAGCCGTAATTCGAATGACTGTCCCTTGATCCGAAAACTTTATCGCATTTGAAACCAAGTTACGCACCACCTGACCTATTCTGGAGCTATCGAATACTCCAACAAAGCTTTCAACGGGAACATTGGGGTCGTAGATGACTTCAAAAGAAAGACTCCTCTCGCTTGCAACATTCCGTAGTTCGTTTGCGACCTGTTGGATAACCTCTACAAGGTTCCCGCTTTGAAAGTTGTAATTCATTTTTCCCGATTCCAGAAGTGATAGGTCCAACAGATCATTCAG
>JBDSKY010000481.1:0-10076 GCA_039916675.1 Bdellovibrionia bacterium | reverse complement strand
CGCCTGAGAAAAATCACCGGCTTCTCGCAATTTACTTGGCCGGGACGGCTGAGTTTCTCGGAAACCATTTGGCGTCGGTGCAGCTGTGTAATCATTGTACTGAATGGTTTGACGAGCCTTCTTCTTCTTCATTTTACTGATACTTACCCCTGCAAGAGCCACTGACTGAGAAAGCGCCAAGCTTAGGGCAACAGCACAATATATTACTTTTGACATATAAACCTTTTCAATAACTTCAGATTAATTTCTGAATAGCAGGCTGTATAATACGGTGCGTTATATTGTCAATGAAAAGTATTTCATGGGAGATCGGCTTGCGGGAGGGTTGAAATTGGAGGTTATGTAAAAGGCCATTCCCGCAGTGAAGAATCTTAATGAGTTTATTGTAATGTTAGTTGTAAGGTCCAGTTAAATTTAATTGTAAGGGGCCTGATAATTAAAACTTGTATGACCTTACAATTAGGCCTACAATCTAGATATGGGCCCCCGAGATAAAATTCTTAAGTATGCGAAAGATAAAGAAACTTTCAAAAGCCGGGAGCTAATTCCTATCTTGAAGATCAGCCGCCAGACTCTTGCCTCCCACCTCACTAGATTGGTGAACGAGGGACATTTGATCAGAGAAGGCTCTACTCGTAATGCAACTTACCAAATTACGAAGGAAGGGGAGGCTCCGTCAAATCTTATCCAATTGAGATTGGTTAAGAAACTGAAGGGGCTCGAAGAGGATCGGGTCTTTGAAACAATTCGCAATCGATTGGGGCTGAAGAGCAGACTGCCTAAAAACGTACTATCTATAGCGCACTACAGCTTCTCAGAAATGATGAACAACGCCATCGATCATTCTAAATCGGAATCGGCGCAGGTCGATGTCAGCATTGAAAATGGGTATTTCCAGTTTAAGGTCAGAGATTTCGGCGTGGGCATTTTTGAAAATGTACGAGAAGGTTTTAAATTGAATGATGAGTTTGAAGGAGCTGAACACGTTTTGAAGGGAAAACAGACTACTGCTCCGGCTAGACATTCTGGACACGGAATTTTTTTTACTTCAAGAATTGCTGATCAATTTGTCCTTCAAAGTCATCGGCTGCGAGTTGTCGTAGACAATGAGAAAGATGATGCACTTTTTGAGGATGTTTCGCGCGTTCAAGGGACCTTGGTAGAATTTAGGATAAAACAGCGTTCGCGTAAGAACCTACAATTGTTATTCAACAAGTTTTCGCCGGAGCAGGAAGGGTATGAATTTAGTAAGAATGAGATGAGAGTTCGTTTGAGCGCTAAGCATGAGTTTGTCTCTCGCTCCCAGGCGCGGCGTCTACTTTCTGGATTAGATGAATTCAAAGAAATTACTTTCGATTTCAAAGATATAAAAGGTATAGGGCAGGCGTTTGCTGATGAAATATTTCGGGTTCATCCTTCATTATACCCAGATAAAAAGATCTATTTTAAGAATGCTGGACCTGCTGTCGAATTTATGATCAGGCGGGCCCAAGAGGGCAACAAATAGAAAAGTTGGCCATTAGTATTATTCTTCCAGCTTCAAATCAAGAATTCGATCTTCGTGTAACTTGAGACCTAGTTCCTTGGAACGTTTCTTATTTAATATTTTATTGACTGAAATGAGCTGCTCGACACCAATCGATGAAACACTCTCATTTTCTTCAAGGATTCTCTGAACAATTTGAACTGCCTGTCCGGCTAAGTCCGGCATACTTGGAATAACTGCGAATACCGCGAGATTCATTTTTGAGCTCACTAGAGGCTCAAGCCCGGTTAAAAATGGAATTCTCGTTTTCCTTGCCGCTGGCAGCCAATAATTTGAAAAAAGCTCTTTGGAAAGTAATTTTGAATCAAGCATCAACCAAAGAACACTATATTTCTCCGGCTGGCTTATATAGGAATCAACTTTTGTCGTAATAAATTTTTCAATATCTTCCTTGCTTTTACCGTTTTGCTCGACATCAACGGCTTCAAGGGTGATTTTTTCCTGCTTTAATTGTTGTCTGGCTGTCTCTATCGACTCTGAAAAAATGCTTTTTCTGTAGAAGACAAGGACAGTCTTAATAGGAAAATCGACAAAATAGCGAAACTGGGTGATTAAAGTGTATGCAGGCGATTCGAAGGTGATGCCCGCAATATTTTTATCCCCTTTCAGGCCTGCAATCAGATTAAGCGCCATCAAGCCAAGACCTGGAATTTTTTTGGGAGATTCTAAGTTCCATCTTTTTCCGAAATCTATTGATTTATTATCCATGAGGATCAAAAAATCAGGGTTTTCACTTTTTACTTTCGAGAAAAATGTTTCATAGGGGGTCTTCTCCTCGATAACCCAGTCTTTTATCAGGTACTTCTTGAGATCCTTTGTAATATCATCGTGCATTCCCTGAAAAGCCGCATTCGCACCACGCACCATAAGGATGGTTTTTTGAGTTCCAGCATATACACTAATAGAAACGGTAGGTATCAGAAGACATGCTGTCACTACTACTGCTTTTATAAATAATCTGGCCTGAATCATTTCACGATCCTCTCGACGCTATCAAATCCGAGAATATTTATATCTTTTGTGGATAAGTTAGTGATTTTTTTGACCAACTCGGATTCCTGTCCTTTTTTGACATAGACTCGAGGATAATGAATTGCATGCGTGGTTATTTTAATGTCATTAGTTTTGGCGGTAAATACCTTTAGTAATTTTGAATAATTGTCCTCTGACACGACAATTGCGTCTGCAGCATTAAATACCAAGAGCGGAAACAGGTCCTCCGGTTTAGGGACACTGTTGATTTTTGCGAGATTTAACCCGACATTGTCTTTGAAGAACTTTTTCAACTTTGGCCTCTCGATCTCTTCAACCAGGCCAACAGTAATGGTCTCGAGGTTTGAAACTTCGATTTTTTTGTCAGCAAGAGTTGCTATCTTGTAATGAAATTCTTTATCGCCGGAAACTGTAAATTGTAATATCGGTTCATAGTCCGTTCTATTTAATTCAATCAAAAAAGGAGCAATTACAACTGGTACAGGATCCTGATCGAGGCTTTGAAAGAAGTCCTTCGAACGGGCAAATACAATGATATCTTCGGTCTCTAATTTGGCCCTAAGCATCTTTTCTCTAGCTCTTACAGCGGCTGTCGATCCGTAATATACAGCAAGCTTGGCACCTGCGAATACTTCGACTTGAAGGCCGTTTAGAAGTAAAAAGAATGTTATCCCTTTTACCATCTTTAGACTTTGCTTACTGCTTATTAAATTCCAAAGTAGTGGGCTCATAAATTTAACTCAAGCTGATGCCGGTTTGGCCATCTGTTAACGGGGCTAGCCCGTAATTTATTCATCAACTACTCCAATCTACGTCTTAGCTGGAGAATGTAGTTTCTGTTTGTATCGTACACACTATGTATGGATACACAATATGTACGATACTATCAAAAATACATCAGCAAACTACAGGAAAGCCAAGATATTTAAACTCAGTTCTCTTTCATCGGCGATTGTCTATCCTTCGATCAGAATTTTGCTTCTAAGCCAATTAAAGCGAATCGTCCCAGGCCCGGATAGTTTTCTCCGCTACCCCAGGGGTAGGTTGCCGTTTCATAGTACGTCCCTAGAATATTCGATACATCCAAGACCGCATCAAAAATGCCCAAGACCTGCTTTGCTCGAACCGTCAGATCCGCAAGAAAGAATCCTGGTATTGACCCGGCACTATAGGAGGCATTGAAAAAACCACCTGCCGTATTGATCTGAGATAACCACTTGACCTTAGGGTGAAAGGAAACATTGCCCAGTGTATAAGTTAAAGAGCCCCATAATTTGTTATTGGCTATATTAGGAACTGGGATGCTTTGACCTACCGTATCGATAAATCCATCAACAAAGCTATAGGCAAAATCTCCGACAAAATCCTTTGAAAGTACTGCACTCAGCTGAAGGTCAAATCCATATGTATTCTGAGAGAAGGCGTTAATTGTCCCGAATCTTGCAGCGGAAACTCCAGCAACCGCATCGACAAGCTTGGCGTGTTTAAATACATCGGTCAAATTATTGTAGTAAGCGTCAGCATTGAGCCGCATTTTGGATCCAATTTTCTGATTGACTACGAATTCAAGGGTTTTAATTCTCTGAGGATTAAGCTTTATTCCAGTCTCGGCAACAGACATCTGGACAAAAAATGGCGTCACGAATGCTTCCCGTTCTACCTGCAGAGGAACGGCTTGAAATCCAGACCCATATAATACCTTGAGGGTTGTGGAATCACTTGCCTGAAAGACGGCATTGGCTCTTGGGTTAAGGACCGTCCCAAATCGATCAAAAGTGTCTACCCGTGCTCCTAAATTGAATGTCAAGTTATCCAATGCTTTCAGAGAATATTCTGCAAACACATCCGCACGTCTCTGCGCGATGACCTCACTATTTCCAGGATTGTTAGTTCCGAAAGGGAGATCAAAAGTCGTCGGAGGAGGGCTACTTTGAATAAATTCACCATCTGCCCCGAGAGTCAGGGAATCCGCTCCATCCCTCATCGCTCCTGTATAGAGTAAGGAAGCTCTTACAGATTGAGACGTCTCCATGTTCCATCCTGATATCAAAGGCGATGTAGGTACGTTGCTAGTTGTAGGCTTTAATATTTGACTGGAAGGATCGAGAACAAAGGAGGTCAAAGTTATCCCTAAATTCAGCTTTTCTTTATCTGTCTTAATAAAATCGTAATTTGTCCACAACATGTCCGTGGTGGTAAGCCACTTTGATCGATCACTTAAAATATTTCCTTTCGGAGATCCGAGAAGTGAAGCTCCCTCATTAAATTGCTTCCGATAGTAAGAAATTGAAAGTCTGTCATTTTCTCCTTTTAGAAATACATTATAATCATGCACTGGTTGTTGCATTGCAGGAGTTAGAGGATCGGGGTACCTGGTAACAATATCATAAGTCGATTTCATTCCGACAAAATTAGGTCCGCTCGAATTATAGATATCTCCAAACGCATAAAATTTGAAATCACCCAAAAATTCGGCTTTCGGAAAAGCCTGTAATGTGAAATCAGTCGTATCTAAGCTCCCGTAAGCTGCCCCCAAAGTCGCAGTCCCCGATTCGGCCGACGCTGATTTCGTAATAATATTGATGACTACGCTGAAGGCGTCAGCACCGTATAAAGCTGAATTCGGTCCATAGACCACTTCAACCTGTTTAGCTAGCAGAACTGATACAGATTTTCCTAAATTCAAATAGCTGCTTGTTGGTGGATTGATTTTATGACCATCTACCATAACCATGAAAAGGTCATTTCCGGTGATCCCGCGAATTGTTGGGTAATCTCCAAATCGTCCTGCATTTCTTGTGATATCTATACCTGGTAGATCAGATAATATATCCCCTAATGATCTGTAGTCTCTATCCTTGATCTGTTGTTCCGTGATCACATAGGTGGTCGCAGGTGCCTGTGATACACTTTCCTCTCTGCGACTCACTGTCGTAACCTTTAGATCCATGAGGGATTCAAGTGATAAATCTGATAGATTTGTCGGATCTTCGGCATAGGCAGAACCCGACAGTACTAAAGCCATACTTGCTATTTGTATAATTTTTTTCATTTACTTAAATAACTCATTAAGTGTTTCTACGTGTCAACTTTTTAATTCAAAAATAAAATTTTATATGAATATATTTTGTTATGAATCTGCTTGTTCGAGACCTGAAAAGTGACTTTCCGGATCAAAACTTGTCTTTGAGCTTACAATATCGGAATTCACCTAATCTGACCAAATCAATTTTTTTTCGAAGTATGCTCCTGCGGCGTCGCGCGATAGAGCATGCGCGTCAAAATTGATTAACGGCCGCAGGAGCTAAGATTTCAGAGAAATGCTTTGGGGTGAAACTAATTTTAAATTGAGATGTCTCTTCAATTTAAGGAACGGTTGTTCTACCACACGCCAAGAGAAAATGGAAAAGACCAAAGTAACCGGAAATGCAATTAGGAAAAGTACCCACCATTCACGGGCAATCGGTAAGGCATGCCACACTGCTTGCTCTATTGGAAAACCGTATAAATAAATTCCGTAAGAATAGTCTCCGTGCTTTATGAGCGGAAATCTTCGCAAGTCAACAAACCCAATACAAAGGCATAAATAGCAGGCACAGAGTACTCCCAAGATAGTTGTATACTTCCAGTCAAAAAAACCTAATCCTAGGACGCTGAAACAGAACAAGGGTTTAGCAATTCGAATTTTGTCTGAATATATGAAACAAAATACACCAAGTAGAAAGGAGCAAACTAAAAGAGGTGGCCTTACAAACACGATCCCTGCATCACCCCAAGTCCATGAGGTTAACAGCATATAGAATACGGCGGCACTTCCAAGCGAGAACACGAGAAGAAATAACCTTCTTATGAAAAAAATTCTCGTGAACATCAACCCTGCCATTATTGCGTAACAATAGAACTCTGCTGGTAATGTCCACAAATTAGCGTTTACAATAGAAATTGGATGATTTCGAAATACTCCAGGTAGAAAAAACTGAACATTGCCTACAATATTTTTAAAATATAAGTAAAATGAATCGTGGGAATAGTACTCTTCTATTGAAAAATCCGTCATAATCGCGCCCAAGAATACGGCAGATATGAATACTTCCACGAGGAGAGCGGGGAAGATTCGAAATGCCCTATATAGCAAGAAAGTTAACGTCGAACGTAGACGGAACGCACTTGTAGAAACCAAAAATCCACTTAGAAAAAAGAACATTGGCAATATCATTTTTAACAGTGGATGAAAGATCGGATGAGCCCATGATTTATGGAAAGTACTGCTGTTTTCTGAATAGCATACGTAAAATGAATGCCAAAATAGTATGAGAGTAGCTAAAATCAAGCGGAGGGCATCAAACCCAGGGGCGGTATTTCTATATTCTGCCATGAGCTCTTTGACTGTCTTGTTAAACATAGCTTTGATCACCCTAAACTCGGAAAAGCATAATGTTGAATCCATCTATGTTCTCATTCCTTCCTAATTTTGTCATTAATTTGACAATATTTTTTGCCAATTCAAGCTATAATGTACTTTGTTAGACTTGGGTAAAGGGGAGTGTCGCTTGATGCAGGACGTTTTTGAAGGTCGGAGAAATAGATTCCTTCACATAGATGGGTTAAGGGCGTTATCAATTATCTGGATGATTGGTTTTCATTCAGTTTGGTGTTTGGGATATTTCATTCCAAAAAATGAATACTTTTCTATTCTCGGGCAGCAACGAAATTTTAGATTATTTTTAGAAGGAATGTTTGGTGTCGACGTATTTTTTACTTTATCGGGGTTCTTAATTTCTTCAATTTTATTGAATGAGATAACTGACCGCGGATCTATTCAGTTCGGCAGATTCTATATTCGCCGTTTTTTTAGAATCATTCCAGCCTATCTAACTTCATTGCTTTTGTGCCGGTTCATAATAGGTACAGCTGGGGTCAATTACATATGGGCCAATCTTTTTCTAATAAATAATTACATACCTGCACGTGACCAGTTCATGGGTTGGGCTTGGTCTCTTGCCATCGAGGAGCAATTCTATTTAGTTTTTCCATTGTTTCTAGTTGGTCTATTAAAATGGGCTAGGCGTCCTGCTTTTTTGATTTCGCTAATTATATTTGGTTCTTTGGTCTGTAGATATTTTGTAATCAAGAGTTATGGGCTTCAGAATTTATTACCTTTTACGCCGTTTTTTGATCAAGTTGGATTTGGCCGATGGTTTGATAACTGGTATGACAAGTCACATCTAAGAGGCAGCGGAATTCTGCTTGGGGTACTCGTCGCTTTTTTTAAATCTGACTCAATTTTCAGAAAGTATGTCAATGCCTATGCTATTAGGATTTTATTGATACTGAGCGTGATATATTTTATCTGGTCGATAACGTCTGAAAAGGCCTGTGTGTTTGACTACTGTTTAGAAAATTCCGACCCTTCTGGCAGGGTTCTATTTGAAACCCTAAAGCATTTTATGATTTCTGCGATAACTGCCGGCCTAATTATTTATTGCTCAGGACCAGGAAGTCGAGGGATCGTGGATAGATTTCTGTCGTCTAGAGTGTGGCGCCCATTTGCTGAGTTGTCATTCAGTGCGTATTTGTTGCATCCAATTATAATTGTGGTTTTCTATAAGGCCATTCTAATTCCGACCTCTCAGGTCTCTGGATCTAAGCTAATATTTGTTACAATTGCAGTAGAGCTAATAACCTTTCTTGTTTCCTATTTAATGTACTTTATAATCGAAGCACCTTTTAGGAAATTGGGTCGTAGGATTGCTTCTAATGATGCTGGTACTTTGACACACTTCTAAATTTCAGGCGGGAAGGCAAGGATGGGATTAAACGAAAACAAAATCAGAAATTCCATTCTCTTAGCTCTTTTTGGAGCTTACCTCGCAGTCACTCGTTTCGTGGGATTGGGTGTTGTAGGGCTTCCCCTGATTGCCGAGGTTTTCCGAGAAAAGAGGCTACGTTCCTTCAAAAAAAGTCTTTCTGTGGTCGGAGTATCCCTATTGGGTGTTTTTGCTTATTTTAGCTATCTACAAATTAAATTTGGGGATTGGAAAATTTTTTTTGAAGTGCAGGAAAAAGGCTGGCACAAGACGATGGATTTTGGAGTATTCTTTCGTTCGGCTACCTATGCTTTTTGGTTGGATCCCAATACCTCTGTCTTTCATTTAACTCTCCTTTGTTTTGTTGGAATAGTCGGAGTAGAAGTTAGCTCCTATTTCACAAAAGGAAATGTTAGAAAGCATTATGAGTTTATAAAGATAGAACGATTGGATCGAGGTCTATTTTACTTGGCTGCCTTTGGACTTTTTTATATATCGGCAGGATTCTCTTCAGCTAAAGGATATGAAAGCATGCTGCGTTATTCCTTCCCGGTACATATACTTTTGTTGTTGGGGATAGGCCTGAGATTTAAAAAATTTACGATAAAGAATAGCTATTTGGATCAACTCGGGCTCTTGTGGCCAGTACCCTTGGGGTTTTCACTGGATTTTTAGGGGGCTTCTATAGCTACTTGGTTGTAATCAAGTTCTTTTGGATTATTTCACAGTACTATCTTAGGAATTTCCGGTTACAATAATGTTAATGAATGTTCAAAATTTCCTATCTTATAAAAGCTGCTTTAGGACTAGTTTTCTAATAATATTCTTATCGCTTCTAATCCAGAATGCAGATGCGGGGTGGTTTTCAACAAATTATCAAGGAATGATTGTAAAAGCCATTGAGGCGGGTGATGCCTCAGAAGTTGAGAAGATTCTGTCGGATAAAAAGGCATTAAGTGCCCTTAATTTTCAAATTGTAAATCCAGAAACAAAAAATAGAGACACGATTCTAACCTTGGCTGCGTACAAGGGAAACTTGACTATCCTGCGAAAGCTTCTCGAAGTTAAACCCTATTATATTAATCAAGTAAAAGAAGGAGGTGTCACTCCGCTATTTGTTGCAGTTAAGGCCGAACACGAGAACATAGTGAAGGAATTACTTGCTAGGGGAGCCAGACCTGATTTGGCCAAGACTGATGGGCGCACGCCGCTTTACATCGCAGCGAATGAGGGAAAAAATGTGGAAATTTTTGATCTTTTAGTCAAGAGTGGTCATGTTAAATTGAAACAAGAAATTCAGGCAGCTTTGGCATTAAAGAACTACTATTTCGCCCAAACGCTTCGAGAGATTCAAAAACAGAATTGTGAAAAAAGGATTTTGAAAGCTGAAAAAGGAATCTCCATTTCAGTTCAGAACGTGGAGAATATGGGGGAAACCGAGCTCAAGGAGAGGATGCAGCAATGTTACAATATGGTTTTGGCCAAAAAAGCCCTGGCTAAATTAGATCCTTCTCAGAATGAGGATTGTTCGGTTTGCATGGAATGCCTTTTTGAAAAAGATAAGGTCCTCGCCTCACCGCCATGTGGACATTTGCACTGTAGTGAGTGTTTTACTAAATTGCTTACCGTCCTAAGTAGAAATGGGCAGGGAAAGGTGATTGGAGAAGCTGTTTGTCCACTCTGCCGGGGTGAGATTTGTGATAAGACTGTACTTGAAGTGACACAGAATG
>JBDSKY010000480.1:0-5840 GCA_039916675.1 Bdellovibrionia bacterium | reverse complement strand
ATTAAAATCGCGTTGGAACGAGTGCCAAAGCTCAAAATGCGAGGAATAAGGCTATCAAAAACCTCAAAGAGCTTTCTTTACATGAAAGTATGATTAGTGACCGATAATATTGGTCGGCTTTGGCGCCACGTCCTTTGTATTAGGTACCAGTCACTTTTTATCCTGTCGAAGATGGTCCACTTATAATCTGGTTATATTATTGAAAAATTAAATAAAATATATAATACTATTACTAAATGAAACTTAACAAGTTTACCTATTTACTGGTGTACTCTATTTTAAGTGTTCTTTGTCTAAGTAATTATCTTTATGCAGACTGTAATAGTTGTACTGCGGAAATTGGCGGCCTTAAAAAGGCCCAAGAGGACTTGGCCGCTAGACAAACTCTATTGTGGAAGAACCAAGCGGCGGTGAATAAGATAGATGCCAAGGAAGTGTCGAAATTAACCAAGTACAAATCAAATATGATATTGATCACTCTGAGAATTGAAATCGATAAAACCAATGTTCAGGTCGCGACCAATATTTTGAAGAGTAAGGGGTGCTCACAATGCATTCAAAAATAGACGAAAAATCAGCTCGTGCGATGAGAAAATGGAGAAATATCTTGATTGATCCAGGATATCAATCAAGATACTTATTCTGGTTATCGTTCACGTCCTTGAGTCTAATCTTTCTTTATGGTGGACTTACCTACCACTATATAAGTGAAAATTATTCTATTCTAGTAGATCTCTCGCCCATGACAGACGAAGCAAAAATTCAGCTTTACAAAGAACTTCGTGAGATAATTTTTAAGATTTCAGGAATTTCCTTCATATTTCTTATTGTTACTACTTTTCTGGGCCTTATCCAATCTCATAGAACTGCAGGAGCTTTGTTTCATTTTAGAAAAGTATTCGAAGCCATTCGAGATGGTAATAGGGAGCGAAGAATTCGTCTTAGACCTAAGGACGAATTCCAGGCTGCAGCGAAGTCATTTAATGAAATGATGGATGTGTTGACGGGTTCTGATTCCAAAAAATAAGTCGGGGATATCCATGGTGAAAAGGAGTGGGTTCCGTTCAATCGGAATCGTATTCTCAATTTTTTTTATCTTAAAGTTTCACCTTTTATACGCATCTGTGACCCTTGATGCGGGGCAAAGTGCGGTCGCTACATTCACAGGAACACAGAAGATTGACGGGTTAGTCTTAGCAAGCGATCAGGTGGTGACAAAATCTGAAACGATATCGGGGAAGCCCACTAAATATTATGTGGTTTTGGCTATGCAATTTTCAAAGCCGGACCGTAAAATCTACATTCAGAACCACGAAATTCCTCGAAACAGCGTAGGGGAATTTCACCTCAGGATTAATCTGAATAAACCCATGGCTCTAGTCAATTTAATGACTACTAGTCCAAATGGGGTTAACGAACAGCAGAAGATTTTAATTACTGTTTCACCGGAAATTGCAGTTGATCAATCTCGTCTTAGTCTCAAGAGATCACTGGCTTCGATTAATAGCACTTCTTTGGTTGCTATACCGCTCGCGACTTCGAATCTACTACCTCCCGTTCAAGCTTTTCAACTTCACAAGGGCCTTGAGACAACGGCAGTTCTTGGATATTCACTGCGGTCCTATCGGACCGTAGAGAGTACCAATGTGGCTGAGGGGGCTGTAACCGGCAGTTTCGATCTTTCATATTATTTCAATTCATCTCCCTTGAGTTTAGGCATAGGAGGGATTTGCAACCCCTTGATTGTTGCGGGCTCTCAACCGAAGTCGATCGTGACTTATCTCTCTGAAACTGGATATATGTCCTATAATTTGGCAAAAGGATCCTGGAGTTTGGCCTTGATTCTTGGTTATGTGTCCACCTCGATCACTTCCAGTTTGGATACTCCTCAGTATGTAACATTTGCCTACCCTGAAATTTATCCAATTATTACTAAAGTAATTGGATACAAAGATACTGTAAGTGCAACTTTCAAATTCAGCCCGATACAGGACCGTTTTGATTTTACCAATCGTCAGCTTTTGGCGGAGGTAACTTTTTCCCATCTTCTTGCAACTGGACATCCATTACTGATAAAAGCCAGTTACGAGGATTTGTCGATTCCTTCCTTTCAGATGAGTAACATCTCTTTAAAGCTTGGCTATCAAATGTAAATTTGCGTCAGTAGGAAATTATTGACCATTTAAGTGGTGGTGTAGAACTGTATAATAGAGTTAATGAGAGTAGTGTATTTTCAAGTAATTATATTTATTATTTTTGCTCTGCCTCTTAGTCAAGGTTCAGAATTGCCAGGTTCTTTGGGCGTCAGTTTGGCTGACGCGCGGACGGAAACAAAAGATACTTCAAAAGTTGAGAATAAGGAGCCGGCTGTAGAGACCCTGAGTTATCAAGGTGCTATTTCTAAAGCATTATTAAATAATATTAGTATTAAAAATTTACGTTATGGTTTGAGGTCATCTGAAATTTCCTATCAGAACGCGTGGGACACAATGTTTATGCCGAGCATAAGTCTATCAGCAAATTTGACCTCCAATTTCACTGTAGGACAAATTTCTGAACCTCTCGGTATTCCTGTTCTTACGACCTCATTTCCGACAGCCCCTAAGACTGAACATGGATATGGTTCTAGTAGTTTAACATTGAGCCTTGGAAGCTATACTCTTTTTAATTTTTGGAAGGATACTGATTCTTTTGAATTGGCGAGTACTGAGTGGATAAGACAGAAGCAGGTTTTCAACGAGCAAGTCAGAACCATTCGAAATTCCGTGACGACAGCTTTCTTTACTTACCGTGCTATCTTGGAAAAATTGGAAGCCGCAAGGAAATCGATTGAATTCTCAGAGACAATTTTAGAATTACTCAAGTCTCGAGCCAAGTTGGGAACAGATGCAAACGTCAGTGAAATTGATTCTTCTTCGGTCGATTTACTTAACTCAAAGAATAATCTGAATACTTTGGATACCTCTGCAAAAACCCAACTTTACCAATTGAATGAGATATTGAATGATCCGATTGGAACAGAGTACAATATCACTGAACAACTGAACTATGTACCCATGAACATTACGCTGGCTGAGGCCATGAAGTTCTATTTTACTCAATCTCCAGAGATTCTTGATTCAAAAAAGAATATTAAGGGTGCTGAGATAAATTTGAAATTAACCCACAAAAACCTTTTACCGTTACCTAGAGTTATGTTCAGTCCTATCAACCTTGTTATGGGGGATACCTATCTCAGCGGTACGTCCTCTCATTCTGCCCAATCAGGTTCCGGTAACTTTGACATCACAACTAGTGTTTCCGTTACTATACCCATCACGGGTCCGGGAGGATTATTCAATCGTCGTTCACTTGAACTGAGTGAAATTAGTCGCGATCAAGCGGATCTCAGTTATGTGACTACTGTAATGTCTGGTAGATCGGCGATTAAATCGTCATTTAATCAGCTCAAACAGTTGGAGGAACAGATAAAGAATAATCGGGAGGCGGCACAGAGGTCTGGAAACGTTTTAGATGCAGCGATCAACCAACTAATGACTGGGAAAGTAAATCGATTGGAACTCAGGGATGCTTTAAGTCAGTCGAGGGATTCTTTGAATAATTTGGAGGATTCATATGTTAATCATTTACAGAACAAGCTCTCGTTGGCTCAGAAACTTGGCCTTGATCATTTGCCAGGAGACCCTTACTGATGAATATCTATAATAGGATATCTCTTTGTTCAGTATTGGTGATTTTAGGACTGTCGATATACACGCCAGGACGTGCAGCTACGGCCCCTGATGACGCGGGCATATCAACCGTGTTCACCGCTCGCGTCTTGCCCCCGAGGTGGCCGGAAATTACTCCTCAGAATCGTTTTTGGGCTGAGGTTTCGTTTGAGACCGCTTTTCTTCGCACCGATCAAACGGCGATTGGCCTGACCTTTGGTTACCATGGAGATTTTTTTGGAGTAGATATCCGAGGTAAATCTGGCAGCACTGCTTATAGCGCAATCTCAGTTCTTCCTGATGATCCTAGTTCAATTCCCGAGTCCCATGTCGTGTTCCCAAGATTGCCTAGTGATCAATGGACCTTTACTACCTTCGAACCCGGGCTTGATTTTTTTGGAAGCCTATTCAAGGACTTGATTCCACTATTGGCAGAAAAAGCGAGGGTGGGTATTGTTTTTGGAACGTTTGCCGACCATGCAAATTCGATGAGTTTCGCTGCTAAACTTCTCTCCTTCGAGGGGGGCTTGATCTATCGATTAGGTGCGACTAGTCCTTTTACTCTTGGACTCACTTCGACCTGGTATTTCGGTAAACTTACTGAAACTGAGGGCGGCGGAGGGACTGTTCTCCCTCTATCCTATGTAAATATGGGGCTTTCTCTTCTGTATTGGTTTTAGAGGTGAGGGGCCTGCTTCAAATCCCTACTTCTGTTCAAATGAAACGCCGGACCATAATCCCCTTGAGTCGAACCGTTGTTCACATGAATATAACCTACAAAGTTCATTGAAATAAATAGCTGACAAGCCCATAATAGCCCCAAGGCCCTCTTGCCCCCAAGCGTCCGGGGATCTGCAAATTGTATCAGGAAAATAAATTCGAGCGGGAAGGCCACTGCCATGTAATAGCGCCTAATAACCACACCAGTAGCTGTCATCAACAATCCAAAACCGAGAAAAGCAGAAAATTGAAGAAAGTTGGTTTTTGAAAGTTTAGGGTTAAAGAGCTCAGTTCTCAACCTCTTTCCGGTAAAAGCCCGGCCGAAAATCCACATGGCGGTTATTAAGATTAGCAAATGAGCTAGGCCACAAAAATAAGTAGGCACGCCCGCAATTATTGGATATCGGACAAAATCTGAAATTTGGTCCCATTGCGAGGGCCCTCTTAGAAGTCCTAATGGATTTCCTAAATGGAGACCCAAAGGATCAGTAATCCAAAACGCCCAAAATTTAAACTGGAGGATCTCATTCCAGCCTACAGTTATGGCATGGGCAATGGGATGCTGGATGATATAAATCGCCCAGGGGATGAGAGGGAGGGCGCCTATGATAGATCCTACAAACCAGTAGGACCAACGGGTATTCTTGCGATTCCAAGCTACAGTCCAAAGGAAAAGAGCTGCTGAAAAGAAGAATCCACTCAAATGGATTTGGCCTAATAGGGCTCCCACCAACCCCCAAACTAGGCAGCCCCAGCCACTTGATTTCTTCCACCAGCCCATGATGGTAATCATGGTAAAAAATGGAAGGAAAGGTTCTGGCCAAAGTTTACGTTGGTAAAGAATGAGAAACGGATTTACGAGTGCTAAAGCATAGGCCCACAGCCAAATGCGCCGTTCTGACTCCGCTACAAACTTCAGAGCAAACGGGATAATTAAACAAATACCTAGTAAGGCAAACGCTTGGACCGCATGAGCGAGGTCGGTAGGTTGATGAATTCCAAAAAGTTTAGCTAGTACAGCGAATACCCAGATACTCATCCCCGGATTAACAATATAAACCCCTGAAGGAATTCCATACCAAGGCCAAGGTTGGGAATTGCCAATCAACTGTGTTTGGATGAAATTATATTCTTCGTCCTCTTTGTATTCCATGTCGTGAACGAAGGTAAGTCGGAGGAGTGCGCCGGCAATCAGTGCCAAAGTTAAAAACAGAGTCCATTGTCGTGTCAGCTGCGAGGGATTCGTTATTCTGGCTTGGCTCATAATCGAAGCTCCAACATTCTAAGCGCGCGATATTCCAGCACCCGACCTTCCGTATAAGAATCCGGAAATTCTAGATCCAACAAATCATTAAACTCCGCAGGATGAACTATAACTTCAGCGTCAGGAGTGCTAGATAATCGGGCGCG
>JBDSKY010000479.1:0-9946 GCA_039916675.1 Bdellovibrionia bacterium | reverse complement strand
CGCAGCCTGCCTTCAAAGTCCGATTTCACGCCTATGTGTCTAGCGATCCGTCGGTTTCCGTAAGCGGAACCCCATTACCAAAACCCGCGGAGCCGGGACCTTTGGTGCAAAGGTCTCTAGGTGAAATTCTATCTGCTGCAGCAAGTGCCCTCCGTGTTCCCATTTCTGATATTCAAAAACAAGGCCCACTTCGCCCTCTTTTTGTTCACCTTGCTCACCGACACGGGTGGCGGCGCCAACCTACTCATCTCTCTAAGATTTGTGGTGTATGTCCCCATACTGTAAATGCGATCCTTCGCCAGGGCCCTCCGTACGGCATAGAAGCGGGGGATCTTTGTTTGGGAGATCCGAGATTAAGGAGGTGAGCTACACGCGGCACGAAACGCTGGAAGTGGATTCCATCTTTTTGTCCCAATAACGTAAAAAAGTCGCCGATCCACCGAGTAGATATTTCCCAAACCTACGTCTTTGGTAAAAAAGTGTGCGAACCACTACCGTACTCAATGTGTCCGAATAGGGCATTTTTAGGCGTTCTAGGTGCGGATATCGTGAATCCATAGCCCTAATTATCCGCCATTTATCCGCCATCCGCCATTATGGCGGAAAGACCCCATCTACGGCACTGTATTCACAATTCTGGACAAAAGTTAATGTTTCCAGGCGTAGGCTCTTCAGAGTATATGCTAATTTCTTCGATTAGAAGGAGGCATTCGTTATGGAAATTATTGAAGTGTGGAAAAATTTTATCTCTCAATCCCGTTCAGAAATACTCCAAGAAATTGATTTGCGTATATTGCCACTGTTGGCCGGTGAGATAGTTCATAATGCGATAGATAAGGAGTCTTGGGAAGCAGTCTCCTTTCTTGAATATGAAAGCGAGATTTGCTCAGTACCGGCTTGGTTTAATGGAACGGCTGAAGTGGAAGGAAACATATTTAGATGCATAACCACCTATAGTCGAAACTATACGAGAGAATTTCAGCACTACTTTCGAAAAAAGGATACTTCCTTAGAAACCTTATTAGAAGAGTTCTTCGAACTATATCAGTTTGATAAACATACCGGTATGGGGAATTGGAACCTCCCATGCACCTGGTTAGACATGTTTGAAATAATGGTGAACGATTGCTCGCCGTGGGAACATCTAAGTCACTATCTTGACAAAAACTGTCCTCAGCAAGTCATAGAATATTTTGTTCTTCGAATGAAGGAAGACGACTGCTATCAAAATGAAAACTTGTGGCAATATTTATATTCATCTGAGGACGATGATTCAGTCCTGGGAGAGTTTTTTATTGAAGTTGTTAAATACCTGCTTAGGACTTTAGAATCACATACTGTTGGTAGTCTCAAAGAGCGATACCGTCTCAACTATAAAAGTCATCAAAAGGCGGAGGAAGAAAAACAACGGAAGTACCAAGACGAACAACACCAAAAAGAAAAACTGAGTCAAGAATTGAAAGCTTTTGGCCATAGTCTAATTCCCGAATTTAACGAGCGATTGTCCAAACGAGTCACCCTTATCAAACCAGAATTGCTGTATTTCGCAAAAGATCAAAAAATTTGGCCTGAGCTAAAGTTGACACTAAATTCATTCTCAGAGAAGGAGCGAGCTGCAATCGTATATGTCTCTAAAGTGTCAAATAGTGTGGCTTTGCAATACCCATCTGATCCCTATGTGAATCCTTGAAAAAGCATAAGTGACGGATATGCCGCTGGCTCTATTCAGCGGCACTCTATTTGAAGCCTCCGTTAGGCATATAGGAGCTCATTTTCATGAAAATTCCAAAAATCGGAGAAGTCATGTCACGCCCCCCAAGAACTATTGGTGAGGATATTCCAGTTTCGAAGGCCAAAGCCCATATGCAAAGAGATCGTATTCGTCATCTTCCTGTATTGTCAGCGGGCCGACTCGTTGGGATCATTAGCGACCGTGATATTCGAATAGCTGAATCCTTTCAGGGGCCGGGAGAGCTTCTTGTTAAGGACATAATGACTCCTGAGCCTTATGTGGTGTCTGAAGACGAGCCCCTAGACGAAGTTCTATTAACAATGGCTGACAATAAATATGGATGTGCTTTGGTACAACATCCCGATAGTCAGGTTGTAATTGGGATCTTTACTGACACAGATGCTCTTAGATCTTTTGGAGAATATTTACAGAAGCAAATTCAATCACGTGCTGCATAGAGGAGTGATATGAAATTTCTAATAGAAATCAGTAAGGTGATCTGGGCTGTGGATCCATTTGCTGAAAATGTCAGGCTGCAACGGTCAGCAGCTTGGGCAATTTCCAAACTTTCGCAAGAAACCGGTTCGACAGTGATTCAACCTATCTACCTGACAAACGATTGGTCCAGAGAAGGAATAGTTCCGCAAAGGTGGAATCGTTCATTTATTGAAAAAATCGAAGCTTTTGGTAATGATTCTTTGAAGGATATTACTGATAAGATTCCTCTGAAAAATATTAACCCTTTGCAGGTGATCTCAAGGCCTTATGAATCGATTGAACAGGGGGCTGGTGAACTTCTCCATTCTGCAAGAATTCAAGGAGGAAATTTGATTGTTGCAAGTACTCGTGCAGGAAAAGGAGGCGGTGGCCCTTTTGCGTTACCAGGTAGCTTTGTTGAAACACTTTCTAATTTATCAGGATTACCTCTACTGGTTGTTAACCCAAAATGGAAACATGCTACTGGGATTTCATCGATAGTATTCCCCTCTGATTTATCTCAAGAATCTTTTGAATGGTTTAAGCGGACACTGGAGTTCGCAAAAACTACAACTGCAAAAGTGACCTTATTTCATAAGACTGATTTTCCTTTAAGCCAACCCTTTGAGACTGCTGTGAGGGTTTTTCCAGAGATTCGGGATTCTCTTTTTAGGAGGGTGAAAGCCTCACAGATTGAAGCAAAGCGATGGGCAGCGGTTGCAGAGAAAAGCGGTGTTAGACTTTCAGTCGTGATAGATAGTAAAATGGTGGGTTCCTTGTCAGAAGCTGTTATAACTTGTGTAGAGAAACATCCGGGTTCTGTTGTGGTAGCGCCTCCTTTGTCAGCATCCTATCCGCGGAGTACAATTCGAAAGCTCATGAGTCGATCCCCTTTCCCCATGCTGCTCGTCCCAACTCCTGTCCGGGCAGACATGCGTACGTTGGACTTTTCAAAAGTAACCTAAGATAGAGGTTCGGCACCCATTCACTCCTTGTACAATAAGAATATTAGGCCAGAATTGTTGCGACATTCATTGTATTAAATAATGTTTATATAGTAAATTCAACTGGGCGTGTCTTACCCCCCTGGATTTGAAATAGAAGCTGATCTTCAGGGGTTTGACTATTAGTCTCTGTTTGTGAAAACGATTTCTACACCGAGTTTTTTTAAATTCCTCGGGGACAAGGTATGAGTATACGCTCAATCTCCCCAGCTACCGCTTCGTCTCTTAAGAAACCCTATCCAGGCCGAACCAGAGTGGTACCGCTGACTTCATGATGCATTTTTAGTGCATCTAGTTATTCTTGCAATCGCCATATTCTCTTGTGCCCAGTCTACAGCTACGTAGTGATCAAACATAAGGGGCTTCCTTTCGGCCACCGAGCCACCGCTTATAGACAATGAATAATCTTTTCTATGAAAAATTGACTAATTTTATACAAATTCTTTTTATTATAAAAATAGGAAATTACGACAAAACCGTATTTTAAAGTACCTACTTTAAAGTACATATATTAACCTATACCAATAGATGTATCGTAGATCCTAAATTTAAAATATATTCCTCTTGATTTTTAACTTCTCTGATGGATTTTAGATGATTGCTGGAAAACTCTAATATTTCTCTAGATTTTCCTGAAATATTTAAGGGAATAATGACAATTGTGCAACGACTGAAAGAGTAATTGCGCTGAAAGAGATCTTTTATGAATATTAAATTTGTCCTACTGAGGTCAGTGTTTTTAACATTATTGGTTCAGGTAACAGGGTCACCTTTACTAAATAAATCATTCGCAATCGATCAAATTGAACAAAATGGACAATCTACGAATGAAGTGGTTGAAGATTCTACTAACGCAGACCGTGCTCCTTCATCAGCGGCCAATAGAGAGGCCAACTCACCTAAGTTAAGTGATAAAAGTAATCCCCGCAAGCTTTCTCGTCAGGAACGAGGAACGCATTTAGTTAAGGGGATCTGTAAAGTTGCTACAGGCTGTCTAGGCGCAGCCATTGGGGGAACCACAGGTGCAGTCACAGGTGCCGCTGTCGGAGCAGTAGTAACAGGAGGTAAAACTGCAGCCGCAATGTTCAGAAATGAAACGAAGAATTATAAGACTAATCCAGGAGGTGCTGCCTTAGCTCCGATAACTTCGTCCATCGGAGGAGCCATTGGGGCGGTAGGTGGAGCCGTGGGAGGTGCAGGCACAGGTACTGCTGTAGGAATCCGGCCTTTTGCCGGAACTATCAGATCAGGACGCCGAGATATTAAAGAAGCAATTACAGGCGTTACAGGGGATCGTAAAGAGAGACCGCAACAAATGTTATCGGAGCCCACTGCACAATCACACCGCCCAACAGACAATCAGGACAGAGCCGTTCGATTTTCAGATTCCAAAGATGTTAGAGAATACCATCCCAATGACAACTCGCAAGCCATAGTTGGCAAACCCACTCTGGAAACACGTAGTAGAAACCTATTCCGCAGCAAGGACGAAGATCAGGATGCTAGATTAGACAGAGAGAAAAGGAAGAGGAATCAGAACGCGAAACAGAGAAGTAAAGCGGTGAATGAAAGCATAAAGGAATCCGAAGAAAAGGGAATTACAGATCCTGAAAGAATGAAAGACCTTTATCGAGGGGAGATTCCAGAGCAAAATAAGAGTGACTACAAAGATCGTAAGCAATATATCGAAGACGTGAAACGTAAATGGGATAAAGGTAAGGGGAAAGAATAGTGCTGGCGTGAAGTTTTTCTGCATCGCTAGCCGATGCTCCCCCAAGGGTCCAACCGGGGCATCAACGAGGGCGGGTCCATATATAGTTTAGGGGGCGACGTTCGAACAAAGAGTCCTCAATTTCTTTTTGTCTTGATAGGCCAAGGTTTGATCACTTCAAAAAGCTCCAATGAGTCAGCAAATCCTGAGCCCAATGTCCATAGTTTAATTCTCCATGATCTTCTGAGACTTCTACGATTCCGGTCCAGGTCTATGAATTGCAAATAGCTCTTCGCTTATCTGAGCAAGGGGGCAATGATTGGATGGAAGCATTTTATTTTGGAATAGCGACATTCACGCATGTTTACTCAAAACCCAAAATGATGCGCTCCATCCTAATGCCCCAGGTTCTAAACCCGTCCAGTTGTCGTAATTTTGACAGTGGCAATTTAATTATAACTTAACTAATTGTAAATAGGTCTATTCTAATAAATTAGGAATATAATTCTCCCTCTGCTAATCTAAAATGAGGTTTCATTATCAAATTTCATGATGGTTCATCCCTGGGAGACTTATGATTCTTATCAAAGGTGCGGTATTTAATGTTTTGGCAATCACAACAGTGCTTTTGCATGAAAGTCCTCAAAATACGAAATATGTTCCAATATCCCCGGGGGATCTGATCTCGAAGGTGCGTATTGAAGACCGCAGTGGAATTAATCATTCCTATAAAGTAGTAGATTCCCACAAAAGAACCTATTTTCTAAAAGAAATGTCCCCCCTAGGTCTTAATGACGGGGACTTTTCAGACGATGAAGAGGAAGAGACCAATTGTATAAATTGCTTACCGAAATCCACATTAGGGACTGCCGTGGGAAAGATTCCCGAGTCGCCTCTTAAAGGCCTTAAACTAACGGAAGCCCAACCTGACACAAAAGTAAAAAAGAAGTTTAGGCCGAATTTGACCATCAAATTGTCACCAGAGATGGAGAAAGGTAGGACCAAAAACCTTCCAATCGAGACCATAGTCGAAAACGAGGTCGATTCCTCAAGATTGGCGGCCTACATTACGGATGGACTAGTTCCTCAAGCTCAGCCGTATGAAGACCATCGAGCAATTGTTCAGGAATACCTCGAGATGGACAAGGACAAAACTGACAAATTATTTCACCATGGACCGTTAGACTTTAAAGGATGGACTCACAAAGAGAAAGAACAACTCTTCACTCATATGTTGGCCGACCTTCTGCTAAAAAACACAGACGCCCACTTTGAACAGTTTGGCATTGATGCTAAAGGCAATCTAGTAGGATTTGATAAGGGAAAATCGAATTTACTCGATCGCCATAGTTCGGCATGGGAGCGACCATTTGGGATTTCAGATTTAACTTTTAGCGAAAAAAGTATTTATAGTGGATATGTAGACTACCTCCAGGAGCATAAAGAAGAACTTAATGCGATAATTCACTCGGATATAGTAACCAAAGCATTTCAAAGAGTAGCAGCAATCTCGCCAAAACTAGACGACAACCAACACTCGCCGACATTTGCGGTTCCACCGAACGAGGATCCAATTAAATTTAGAAAGTTCTATAAAACTTATAGCCATCGATTTAGAATGCTTAAACACAATGTCTATGGGTACTTTCAGATACCTCTGCCTGGATCTCCTATGAGCCCAGCTCAAAGCCACTCAAGATAGTTTTCAGAGGGGTGGGCTAAAAATGGGCAATACCTCTACTTTCATTATAAGAGGTAGCCTACCTAATTAAAGAACGGCTTAAGTTCCTCAGGCTGCCCATTAGTCACAGGACCAAACATTGTATTCTGCGGAATATGAATTGGCACATGGTCAGACAAGTATAGAACTCTCTCATATCGATTGTGATGTTGGATAGGGGCAACTTTGTTCAACTTGCCCCAATGGTTCGCCACAAAGCGACGCCTTTGTCTTCCCTGTAGATCGTTAACCACGGAAAAAGAAGGAAAAACCCCTCCAATGTCCCCAGTTACAAAGAGCGAGTCCTCTCCTAGGAGCTCCAGAAGGAGGCCTGTACCGTATTTATGAATCTGCTGGTGGAATATAAATTTGTCGACCAACGCTGCAATTTTTTTATAATCTCGGTTTAGTTTAGTGGTTTCTGCTTTGAGCTCATTAAAATATTTAAGCAGGGTTTGGACCTTGTTTTTATTCTTCTGAATTCGCGACCACCGATGAAACAAGCCAAGCTCCTCAGTAGTATGCCCCGTAGTTTTTGCTTGTTGATCAGCAATAAACACGGTAGCGATCCCTTCAAAAGCCGAGGCATCCAATGTCACTATCTTATCAATCAAGTCTAGGGTAGATAAGTAAATACGGGTGACGCCATAAATCTTCCGATACTCATCTATATCCTCTTGAGCTGGCAGCTCGTAGTTCCGAAAAAAAGGAAATTCAGTATCATGGGAAAATCTTCGGTTAAGGCTTTCAATTAACTGCGAGATTCCTTCTCTATTGCCATGACGGAAAAAATCAAACACTCGAACAATCGTGACGGAATTTAAATAATCAAACGCATCCGCTTCGACATCAATATGCACTCTTTGTGCTTTCATCACTCCCAGGTCATTGAAAGGAACAATACTACGGCTGGAGACAATCCCCACGTAGTTGTCACGCCGGGTAGCGTGGAGAAGTAGTTTTTTCTGATGCCCATCCTCATAGGTAACTTCTGTTTCAGTCTTTCTCTTCTCTTTGGAATATCCCTTAAGGAAAAAAATTCTCTCCCGAAAGGAAATATCCCCTGTTCCATGCAAGGTAAAATTCTGTTTGAAATATTCTAGGTTCTCAGTAGCCTCACCGGAATTGATTTTGTTTAGATCGTCTAAGAGTCGTCCGTCACTATCATCAATAGGAAACTCGCTCGAATATTCCTCTTGGTTCTGAAGCGAAACTAAATCTTTTTGCTCTGTTTTATATTTTAGATAAGTGTTCTGATAACCTAGAGCAGGAAGCCTAAAGATGATGGGATTAGAGAGCTGGCCAATCGTTAGATCAATTCCCGAGTAGTTTTTATTGGTGTGTTGGTTAAAGGAGTGAAGATGACCATACTGGTCCCTGAAATAAGAACGATCATCAATCTTCAATATTCCAAGACCAACCTCGGCACGACTCAGAGATACAGGCCCATAACTAAAAAGACTGGTCTTCATTCCAGTTTCAAGGCCGAAAGACAAACTTCTCCGAATCACTTCCATCCGATCTAAGCCCGTGGCCGCTACTTCAAGAGGGCGGACCAAAGACTTAAAGAATAAGAGGGGAGAGGTAGTGAAGCCCTTTAAGTAGTCTTCCGTATAGTGGTCGTATTCATAAACAGCCTCTAAAACTTTGATTCTTCCATTGAGTTCAGCCGGCAGGAGAGGCAGTAGCTTTTGGAGTATGGGCGTCCCGATGCCTAGCGATACCAGCAAAGTATCACGGACATAAAAGGGACGAGACTTGCAGTCTCGATCCGTTTGCATATCCTGGGTAATGAGGACTTTTCTGGACAGACTCGCATTGATTCCCACGCCTAACTTAATAACTAGCGGAGTGCCTAATTCCTTTTCTCCGAAGGTCTGTGTAGCCTCCCCTTTGTGCCCTGCACCCACAAGGTCGGGAGAAATGAGACTCGAACCTAAAGCTAACTGATCACTCATTGGGAAGCCTTTTCCCGGGTCTAAGGAAAGTGTACTGAGAAGGAGTTCGACAGCATTTCCAACTTGCGTGATGACGTGATACTGAATTGTAGATTTCGTCTTGAGGTATACTTGTTTACCCGTGAAGTGGTTTCTAGCAATTTTTCCATGTACTACTTCAGGTAAACCGTCAGCTTCATTGCCCTGATAGTTTAATTCGGACAGGTTAGGTATCTCTGGAGGAGTTTCAGGATAATGAAAATTTGGATCTTCACTGAGTTCAAAGGCCTGAATAATTTCATTTCGTCGGCCAATTAGTTTGCTGCGATAAATTTTTGCCACTCCGACTGGCATACCGGCACTTATTAAGCTCCACTCTAGATCATCTCCAGTGAGGGCTGCAATTTTGCGAGCCATCCATTTCAAGTCAAAATAGGTGACCTTGTCATAAAGTCCTTCGTTGAGAATGTAATCGTTCCAGCTGATCGAGATTCGGTCTTTTTTCCGATTTAGCTTAACGATGCCTTTTTCCTCAAATACGTCGGGGAGATACCGTCCCGTGATCGCAAAAGCCTGCTTCAACCCTGTAATATTCATCGAGGGACCCAAGGCAGCCCCCAAGTCTTTCATACGAAGCAGGATCCTAGGTCGAGTATCGGCATTGGCAAGGGGGGGGGGCCCTGGAGAGGTATCCGCTGTACTCTTGGACGGTGCCAAGAGCATTTTCATATTACTAATTTTATTATCTACCAAGTTTAAATAGGCCGTCAGCAAAAGCTTCGCGTTAAATTCTCTGCGTTCGCTGAAATCGATGACCGTAGGGTCAAAAGGGGTGGTCTTGCTTGAGTCGTCTTCCGAGCGAGCTTCTAACATGGCGTCTTTCAGGACAATCCACTCGTGCCCGGGTATTCCGCCTCGACCTAAAACAGTATGACTGGCGGTAGATTGGCCGTACTTTGCTTGAAGCAGCGACAGTAACTGTGTGTAGGTGGTCTTGCCCAGATGGATCTTGATGTCCTTTTTGTAGAGCATCCTATCCACGTTAAATCCCAGGAGATGAAAAATATTGCCGATACCATTATCAATATGGGCTTCAACTCCCCATTTAACTTTGAAGTTTCTTCCGGTTTCTTTCTCTTTTACCGCGATTTTCGGAGATCCTGATCCAGTGAGCATTACTTCTCTGAAGAGCAAGGTGGAAGTTTCCGAAGGAAAGTCAAGGGTGAGATCACGATTCTTAAATTCTAGGATCTCTGCGGCAGTTCGCCGTTCCCAGAACCCACTGATTCCAGGATTCAGCAAGGAAAGATCGTATTGACCTTCCTTGAGCTTCTTCAGCTCTTGCTTGGTAAGATAGTGCCCCAC
>JBDSKY010000478.1:0-5367 GCA_039916675.1 Bdellovibrionia bacterium | reverse complement strand
ATGCGGAGGGGGGGGGAATAATCCTTCCTGCAGTAATTCAGACACCTGCTCGACTGCATTTTGGCAGGACCATAGCAACGTAGATTATACGGTTAAAGCTTGGTGTTATTAACTTAAGCAAAATTATTTTATTTTCTTGCTGGGGATTCTTTGCCTAAGGTTTTGAGGATCTGGTTGCTGGTGCGGTCAACACTCTCCTTTACCAAAAGAAAGCCAAGCTCATATTTTCAGTAGAAAGAAATATGAACTTGGCGGTCGATACATATTTGATGAGTAGTCTATCTTAGCTGCCGCTGCTGCCTGAGCTACCACTTCCACCAGTGGTGCCGCCGCTACTGTGCTTTGAAGCTGCGCCCGATTCAGAGCCTCGAGTGGCGCCGCCCTTAGTCCCCGGTTGCTGTCCGTGCTTCCTATGCTTCTTGCTCTTGCCGGTAGTCGATGGATGAGACGACTGGTCTGCTGAACCTGATCCTGACATTCCAGACGCTGAGCCAGCAGAGCCGCTTCCTGTTTTGGCTTGGGCTGCCAGCGCAAATACAGAAACCGACGCAATGACGAACATTCGTGTGAATAAAAGTCGCTTCATATTAAATGATCCTTTCTGATCGTTGGGGAGTATTCTGTGCATGGGTGCAATCTGTGTTCTAGTGTACCGAATCAAAATGCGGTATAGACTTTGCTCTTCGCTGTAGCTCTTGCGATAAAATATTTTGCCGTGTTTAAACGCTGTTTATGCTGGTTACTGATATTGTTTAAGAGAAAAAATGTATAAATTAAAACTTAAAAAGCCGGATGGTCGTGATCTTTTCCTTTACTCTCAAAAGGTTATTTCCAATGAGATTGTAGCAACATCTCCGCAGAAAACTTCACTTAAAGCAAATCCACATTTTAGATGGCATCCTCTCAGAGGTGAATGGGTTTCCTATGCCAGTCATCGGCAGAATCGGACTTTTTTTCCTCCGAAGGAATATAATCCTCTGCTTCCTACATCTTCTTTGGAATATCCTACTGAATTACCGGCCGGAGATTATGACATTGCTGTTTTCGAGAATTTATTTCCTTCGATGACTGATCGATCCACTTCTGCACCAGACCTCATCGTGCCATCTATGCCAGGCACGGGAGTATGTGAAGTAGTTGTGTTTGCCCAAGATCCGACTACAAGTTTATCCCAGTTTCCGCTAAAACATATCGAGCTATTGGTTGACGTTTGGAGCGACCGTCATCTTGAGTTGGGAAAACGAGAACATATCCAATACGTGATGCCTTTTGAGAATAAAGGAGTGGAAGTAGGAGTAACACTTCATCATCCGCATGGACAAATTTATGCTTATCCATTTATTCCTCCTATTCCTGCGCGAGAGCTAGAGCTGAGTCAGTCCTACCTTTCTCAACACGGTCGGGGCCTGTTGGAGGACTTGGTGCAAAATGAATTGAAAGAAAAGCGACGAATTCTTTTTGAGGGAAATTCGGTAGTCGCTTTTGTTCCAGCTTTTGCTCGATATCCCTATGAGGTTTGGGTGGTGCCTCGAAGGAGATTATCTTCAGTAGCTGATATGAACGACTTTGAAAAATTGGACTTTGCTAGGGCGCTTAAAACCGTCACGATGAAATATGATGGGCTATGGAAGCGGCCATTCCCGTATCTCATGGTATTTCATCAGGCCCCCACAGACGGTAGGCCTCATCCCGAAGCACACTTTCACGTTGAATTTTATCCTCCCAATCGAAGTTCAGACCGTTTGAAGTATCTTGCAGGAACAGAGCTCGGCGCCGGCATGTTTGCAAACGATAATTTGCCTGAAGAAAAAGCAGCAGAGCTCCAAAGAATCGAGGTTCAAATTGAGGAATGAAGATGAAGTTATAAAATCCTTTATTGCGTCAGCCTCTGGGCGGGTCAATCTAATAGGAGAGCATACGGATTATAACGGGGGGTTCGTTCTCCCAACTGCAATACCTCAGGTAACTCGGGTAGAATTATGGCCACGAAGCGATTCACATATTCGGGCAGAAAGTACAAATTTTTCTGGGCTAAGGTCCATATTTGAATATGACTTAGGCAACGAAACTCGGTTGGGGGATTGGCCCGATTACATTCAGGGTGTAACGCACATTTTACAATCTGAGGGAACACCCCTACATGGCTTTGAAATAAAGATTGAGTCTCGGGTTCCTATCGGCAGCGGACTATCATCCAGCGCTGCTCTAGAAGTTAGCTTGCTGAAAGTTCTCCGAAAAGCATTTGATCTCTCATTAGATGACATTCAAATTTCCCGTTTGAGTCAAAGAGTAGAAAACGAATTTGTAGGGGCAAAAGTGGGCATTATGGACCCAATGGCGGCGAGCTTAGCCCGTTTAGGTCACGCTCTCTTCTTAGATACGAGGGATCTTAGCTATAGGCAAATTCGTATCCCTTTGGATCAAATGGACTTGCTTGTGATTCATTCGGGAGTAATTCACAGCAATGCTCATGGCGGAGGATATAATGAGCGTCGCTCCGAGTGTGAAAAAGCATGTAAGCTTTTAGGCATTTATCAACTGCGGGATCTGAGTTTGAGTAAGTTGTTGGAGATGAAGGATCGTTTACCGGACACGCTTTTTCGAAGGGCGCGACATGTAATTACTGAAAATGCGAGAGTCTTAGCTGCGGTAAAAGCCATTGAACAAGGCGAAATGAATGCCTTGGGTGAAATTTTTTATGCATCTCATAGTTCGATGAGAGATGATTATGAAGTTTCGACTCCTGAAATCGATCTGCTTATAGAGCTTACAAAAGAGGAAGTTGAAGTTTTCGGTGCTCGTCTGACAGGAGGAGGGTTTGGTGGTTCCGTGGTTATCCTCACTTTCCCCGGCAAAGGCAGGGCGCTGGGCGAAAAGCTCTGTCTACTTTATGAGAATAAAACGGGAAAAATTCCGAAAATTTTAGTGCCTGAAAATTCGGGACATAAGTGCGCTACGATCCTAGAAAAAATTTAAATCGATAAAAACTCTAACCTGCAGACTTTCCAGGGAAGGTGGTTTTACGTTGGTGCCAATTCCACGCATGAAGAACAATTTTTTCAAGTTCCGGAAAACGTCTTTTCCAACCCAATTCCTCACGAATTTTTGCACTTGAGGCAATAAGAGTAGCGGGATCTCCGGGGCGCCGGGCTTGTTCAAGCACTGTGATAGGTTTGCCAGTGATTTTTATGCAGGCATTGATTACTTGCCTGACGCTAAACCCACTTTCACTGCCGAGATTGTAAATGGAGCCTTGTCCTGGTTGAATTTTCTTCAATGCAAGCAAGTGTCCTTCAATTAGATCTTCGACATGAATATAATCCCGAATGCACGTGCCATCAACGGTGGGATAATCTGTTCCAAAGATACTGATGGATTCTGATTGTCCGGCGGCCGCAAGAAGAATTCGAGGGATTAAATGACTTTCCGGGTCGTGTGCTTCTCCAATAACGCCTTCAGGAGTCGCTCCGGCTACATTGAAGTAGCGAAGAATTGCATAGCCCAAGTTATAGGCCTTACAATAGTCATCGATGATCCATTCCACCATTAACTTGGACTTTCCATACGGGTTAATGGGGAGACATGCATTGTTTTCCGATAAAGGGATTGAGGTGGGGTTTCCGTAGACTGCTGCGGTTGAAGAAAACACCAACTTTTGAACTTCTGCATTTTTCATTGCTTTGAGCAGCGCAAATGATCCCATTAAGTTATTCTGATAATATTTTTCTGGATTATCGATGCTTTCGCCCACTTCGATAAAAGCCGAAAAGTGCAAAACGGCTTCAATTTGATCTTCCATAAGAACCTGAGTAACCAAATTTTCGTCTGCGATATCGCCTTGTACAAACCGAGGCTTATTGTTGAGTTCAAATGCCGCCGATTCTATTGCTGCCAGGTAACCTTTTGAAAGATTATCAAGAACCGTAACCTTGTGGTTACCTTTTAGAAGTCTTCTGACAGCGTGACTGCCAATATAGCCTGCTCCACCTGCTACTAAAATGTTCATGTCCAAATCTTTCTTTGATCAAATCATTACAGGGGTGCGACACTGAAACTAGGCCATCGTTCCATTTCTGGATTTATAGTCAGACATTTTTTTGCTAGATCAAGTGATTCTCCTATTACTTGATGCATATCCAAATATCGATAGGTTCCAAGGCGCCCTATGAAGGTGACATTCGTTTCTTCTTTTGCAAGGCGAATGTACTTTGCAAGTATTTCCTTATCCTTACTCAGTCGGAGAGGGTAGTAAGGGACGTCTCCTTCTTTCGTTAATTTACTAAATTCTTGAAAGCAAATAGTATTCTCATGCTGTTCCCAAGGCGTAAAATGTTTGTGCTCCGAAATACGAGTGTAGGGAACTTTTTCTTCACAGTAGTTGATTACTGCATTCCCTTGAAAATCACCCTGGGTTTTGAATCTCTCAAAAGTAAGGGTTCGATAGCCCAGCTTGCCCTGAGAATAGTTGAACCAGGCGTCCAGAGGGCCGCTCCAGAATATGTGATTATACTCATCCTTTTTTTCATTTGGAAAGAATCGTTGACCCAGTACTACTTCAATTGATTTATGAGAGAGAATTTTATCGACAATACTCGTGTAGCCATCAACAGGGATTCCTTGATACTTTTGGTTGTAATAATTGTCATCGTAACTAAAGCGTATGGGTAGGCGTTGAAGAATGGAGGCTGGAAGTTCCTTGGGATCTACGCCCCACTGCTTTTTTGTATAGCCAAAGAAGAAATTTTCATAAAGCTCACGCCCCATAAATTTTAATGCTTGTTCTTCAAAGTTCTTGGGTGTCTCGATAGTTTGATCCCCAATGGATTGAATAAATTCCCGCGCTTCCAGCGGATTGAACTGCTTTCCAAAAAATTGATTAATGGTTAATAAGTTCAGAGGAAGTGAAAATACCCCTTTTTGAGTAACGGCTTTAACTCGGTTCACATAAGGGCCGAAGTGGCTCCATCGATTCACGTATTTCCAAACGTCCTCCCGACTTGTATTGAAAATATGAGGTCCGTATTCATGTACCATTATACCTGTGTCAGAATCTCGTTTTGTGTAGCAGTTTCCGGCTACATGCTTTCTTTCATCGAAAACGGTACATTCATATTGCCCTGTTTCGGCTAATTCCCGAGCGATTACAGCGCCACCAAATCCCGCTCCTACTATTCCGATCTTCTTCATTCGGCCATGATTTTTATTTTTAGTTCCGCTATTCATGTCACGCTCCTAATATGATGACTATCTTCAATAAATTGGCCAAGCGCTTGATCAAGGCTTTGAAGAAGCGTTCCGCGTTCACTTTCTAAAGCACTGTATAGGGGGCGGGGCGCACGTTGCCCTAGTTCATAAAAGGGGCGGGAA
>JBDSKY010000477.1:0-9054 GCA_039916675.1 Bdellovibrionia bacterium | reverse complement strand
GATGTGACCTTCAAGGCAAATGGCCTGTGCGCTTCCATGGATTGGGTTAAGTATCCAAAAGAAGGAGAAACGGGCGCATTTACACTTCGTTTTTGGAAATTGGGCGAGGGAAATATTAGCGGACCCTATTCGGAACCTACTTTACCCGTCTTCGTACGGTTATGGATGCCTAGCATGGGACACGGATCTTCACCAGTAAGCCTCTCTCCCTCTCTGGATTCAAATGGAGTGATAATTCCCGGTGTTTACGAAGTAACTCAAGTTTACTTTGTAATGCGTGGGAAGTGGGAAATCCAAGTTCAACTACAGAACAAATCCCAGGTAGTTGAACAGGCAAATTTCTCGATTTTATATTAGTGGTCTTGATTGGCTCTAATTCTGCTTTGTTTTACGGAGTCGATGCCCGACTGTCAAACTAGTCGCGAAGATAGCGGCTGTCTCAGCGCGTAAAATGTAGGGTCCAAGTCCAATTTTTATAATGGGTGAGTTAAAAAGGCCACTTCCTAAAAATGCCCTCTCATTCTGGCTCCATCCTCCTTCGGGACCTATCAAAACTCTTAGGTTTGATAGTGTCTCAGGAGGGAGGGAGTCAAGGTAGTCCAATAAAAAGGGAGCCTCATCTTTGCTGGCTTCATCACACCAGAGCCGAAGACCATTTAGTTTATCACTCATCAAGCTCTCAAGGGAAACAGGAGTTTTGACTTCCATGCGGTCAAGGCGACCGCATTGTTTTAAAGCTTGGTCAGCAATTTTTTGCCAGCGTTCTCGAAAGGATTCTGGACCTTTGTTTTTCATTTGAACTACGGTATGGGCAGTCAGAACTGGGACCACTTCTTGAACTCCAAGTTCTACCGCTTTTTCAATTACCCATTCCATTGCTTCGCCCTTGAGAACTGCCATTTCCAGTACTGTAGGTAAAACTAAGGTCTCGCTACCCGAAGTAGGAGAGGTACTTTGGGGCTCCAAATACTCTAGCCTTACGGGTCCTTTGTGAATTCGAAGTGTTGCAAACATTTTATGGCCCTTGCCATCCAATGCTTCAATTATTTCTCCGTCGCGTAATCGCAATACTTTTGTAGCATGATGGGCTTCGCCTTCAGGAAGAAGGGTCGGCTTATTCGGTTGGGGAAGGTTGGGGCAAAGAAGTCTTTTCTTCATACTGCTTTTTTTCATAGTTAGGTGTCGGAAAGCAAGGCTTTCCCCTAGTCGGGGTAGTAGGTTTCGTGGGAAAACAATAAGATGATATGCTGGAGACTAATTCTGTTTTCATTGATCGTAGTGTTGGCTGAATGTTTAGCCTGGGGGTTGCCTCTCCGAGGTACTGATCCTTTTGCCTTGAGTCCGGAAGGCGGGTTTCTCAATTTAAACCCCCCGCTAAAGTTTCAAGTCGATGCGAGGATGCAGAAAAACGTTAGTTTTTGGGTTCGGATATATACAGAATTCGCCTCAAATCAGGGATTAATTCACGACTCGAAATATATCGATCATGTATACGAAATACTGGACTTTCAAAATGAAACAAGAAGTAGCAGCAAGGTAATCAAAATACAGAAAAAGAAATGGAAGGAAGTGCTTCTCTCCGTTCATCGTAAGCAAGAGCATCCTGATAAAATGACTGACGAGGAGAAACGCGTTTTTGAACTTTTTCATGATGTAAATGAGCCCAATAAATTTCTTAATGCAGCTCATCGGAAAAGATTACGATTCCAATTGGGACAAAAAGACCGCTTCTTAGACGGACTCTTTCAATCGGGCCGATTTTTACCCATGATGGAAGTAATATTTAAGAAAGAAGGCCTGCCTCTCGAACTCACTCGCCTCCCATTTGTTGAAAGTAGTTTTAACATTAAGGCCAGATCAAAGGTAGGAGCTAGCGGCATTTGGCAATTTATGCGATCCACAGCAAAGCTTTTTATTAAGCTGACTCCCGCTTTGGATGAACGCAACGATCCTATACGGGCAACTGAGGCAGCAGCCAAACTTCTTCGGGTCAATTATGAGTCACTTCAGAGCTGGCCCCTCGCAGTAACTGCTTACAACCACGGGCGCAAAGGGATGATGCGAGCTGTGCGTAAGGTGGGATCAGAAGAGTTGAGTGACTTAGTTTCTGATTATCATAGTCGGTCATTTGGCTTTGCCAGCAGCAATTTTTTTACAGAGCTTTTAGCGGCAATTGAAGTTGAAAAAAATGCGGACAAATACTTTGGAAAAATTGAACGAGGTGCTCTCATCGATTTTTACGAGGCAGAACTACCTGATTTTATTGATTTTCAGCCCTTAGCCCAAGAAATGGGATTGGATGTTAAGGCAGTGAAAGAGCTAAATCCAGGCCTATCAGAGGCAGTTTATTCTGGCGCTCTTCTCATTCCACGGGGATATAAATTGCGTGTTCCGCGCCACTCTGGTCCTGGCAAAGAAAGCGGAGAGGCCGACTTTCAATTGGGTTACTCAAAGATCCCGTTAAAATACAAGCTCGCCGCGCAGAGATCGTTAAACTTCGAAAACTATGGTACGAGTGGGGGGTTCGTCAAAAAAGCTAAAAAAAGTCGTAAAAGCTCCTCTAAGCGAAAGGGAAGGCTTGTGCGCGCTGACTGAAGTATAGGAGTATCATGTTTTTGGTAGGCATTGCGGGAGGATCCGGGTCAGGTAAAACTACTTTTGCTAAGAAAATTATACATAGAATTCCCAAATCAATTGGGCCCCATGTAGCCATTCTTCATCAAGATTCTTATTATTTACCCACCCCTTCGACTGAGCACAGAGTACATGGAGAGCCAAACTTTGACCATCCAGGGGCATTCGATTGGCCTTTGCTGATGAATCACTTAACGAAGCTCAAAAACGGCCAGCAAATTGAAGTTCCAGTTTATGATTTTAAAACAAGTCGAAGAACTCAAGAAGTAATTCCGATCGGCCCTTGCAAAACGATCTTAATGGAAGGGATCTTTACTCTTTGGGATGCAGATATTCGAAGCCTTTTTAATTTAAAGATTTATCTCAATGTAGAGGCGGATATTCGGTTTATCCGGCGGCTTCATCGCGATGTACGTGAGCGGGGCCGAACTCTAGATAGTATTATTCGTCAATACTACGATACTGTAAGGCCAATGCATCACGAGTTTCTGGAACCTACGCGTCAATATGCTGATATTGTAGTAGGCGAAGAAACAGATATTGCGGCTGAAGTCGTTGCAGCTAGAGTAAATGCTGCAGCGAACGGCCATATTTAGGCCACAGGAGAAAAATCCAATTGAGTGAATTAAAAATAGTACCTCTCGGGGGCCTAGGCGAGATCGGAATGAATTGTATGGTCCTCGAATATGAGGATGAAATTCTGGTCGTGGATTGCGGTCTTCTTTTTTCCGATTTGGATCATTTTGGGGTCGAATTTATCATTCCTGACTTTACTTATCTCAAAGAGAGAAAAGATAAAGTGAAGGGGTTTCTAGTTACGCACGGTCATGAAGATCATATTGGCGCTTTAGCTTTTGCTTTAAAAGCAGGAATTCATGCTCCTATTTATGCATCCCCTTTCTCGTCGCTCCTTATTCGGGAACGATTTAAGGAGTATGGCTTAGAAGATCGAGCAGAAGTGCGCGTCTTTAAAATGGGAGACCGCCTCGATTTTAAGCATTTCAAAGTTAAAACTATTTCTGTGAACCATAGTATTGTGGATTCCGCCGCTTTAATCATTGATACCCCAATGGGTAAAGTTATTCATACAGGTGATTTTAAGATCGATGGGAACCCCTTCTACGGCCAAATGATGGACCTTGATGCATTTTCCCAAGCTGGAGATGAAGGTGTTTTGCTCCTTATGTCTGATTCCACAAATGTGGAAAAGCATGATCACAGCATGAGTGAGAGTATAATATATCAAAGTTTCGAACAACTGTTTGCGGCGGCTCAGGGATTAACTATTGTGTCGATGTTTGCTTCAAATGTCGCCCGAATGGGGCAAATCTTTGACTTGGCCAAGCGACTGGATAAAAAAATTATTCTATCCGGGCGAAGCATGGAGCAAAATGTCAGGCTGGGTATTGAAGCCGGTTATTTAAAGGGCGCAGAATCCAGAATTATTCGATTTGATGATTTGAATGACTACCCTAGAGATCAGATCATTGTAATATCAACGGGGAGTCAAGGCGAGCATCGTTCCTCTTTGATCCGAATGGCTAATGGCGAACATTCTCAAATTCAGCTTCAGCAAGGCGATGTAGTCTTGATGAGTTCTAAATTCATCCCCGGCAATGAAAAAGCGATTGGTCGTATGATCAACCAACTTTTTAAACAAGGAGCGGAAGTTTTATACGAAGCTGTCCATGATATTCATGTATCAGGACATGCTACTCGTCCTGAATTAAAGGAAATGCTGAATAGGGTTCGCCCCAAGTACTTCATCCCGATTCATGGCGAATATAGGCATTTGGTTCATCATGCTTCTCTTGCTAGGGAATGCGGCATTCCTGCTGCAAACGTCCTTTTGGCAGTGAATGGGGATGTGATAGAAGTGACTCCAAATTCCTGTAAAATCATTCAACATCTTGAAGAAACACGTGTCCTCATAGAGGGTAGAGAAGGAAATGATATCTCTAAGCTCCTATTGCGTGAGCGTCGGCAAATGGGAGAAAAAGGATTAGTTTTCTCCCTTTTAGTTCGAAATATTGAAACACGAAAAATTATTTCAGGACCAGAAATTATTTCTAAAGGACTCACACATGAGGACCGCGAAGGCTGGTTGATCGCGGAAGCAAAAAAAGTCGTTAAAAAAGTTGTAGCAGACTTTGAAGCTGACGCAAAGGATCGCGGTCCTGATGGTGATTTACAAGAAACTATTCGAGTTCAACTCCGAAGGTTTTTCTCCCACAATATTGGAAGAAAACCTGTGGTGTTGCCTATAATCCTCGATTTGTAGGTTCCCAAAAGGAAATTTCCGGAGCATAAGGATCGACATAGTTTTTAAGCCAGCTCTTCTCAATTGCTTTGGGCGACGGTTTATCTAGAACTCTGTAAGGATTATCAGCTAGATCAATCATGTAGAGACAAGGCTGGAGATTATCCCGAAATACTCGATCAATGATTTTTGCACCCGGATAAAAGCCACCATCCATCATATCACTAGGGGAAAGTTCAAAGGTGAAGGCAAAAATTCCATGCTTTCCGTATGCCCAGTCTGTTGTATCTCCACTAGCGATGTAGAGGTCGCTTGCTTGTTGGGGTGTGTAATGATTCCACTGAGCCATAGTCTTCGCCATTTTTTCGAAGGTCATTTGATCGTCGGGGGTGGGTATCTTATCGTAAGAATGGCCCCTGGGGTAAAGGATCAATTCGCTGAAGGTATGAAAGGTAAGCAGGATTTTGGCGTTTAAATGTTTTTCAACAAAATCCCTAATGGCCTGAGTTTCGGGTTCGGAGAAAGGTTCGCTGCCCATGTAAACATCACTCGAGGTTTCAGTATCAGATCCCCCTGTACCCCACTCAAAACCATAGTTGCGGTTTAAATCTACTCCGAAAGTACCATCTTCGTTATTGCGGCGATTTTTTCTCCAAAATCGATATCGGCTTGTAGCAATATCGTATTCTGCCCCATCAGGGTTAACCATTGGGATAATCCAAAGGTCTCGGGCATCTAACATCTGAGATATGTGGGGGTCTCTTCTATGTCCCAATAAATATTGGGATAACATGAGTGGTATCTCGAGGCTTAAGTGCTCTCGGGCGTGGTGATTGCCCATAAAGATTACACCCGGTTTGTTGCTGGAGTCAGACGTTAAAGCATCTGGAGATGTATTGATATGAAGTGCCCAGATATCTCTGCCTTCAATAGTTTTGCCAATACTTTGAAGCGTGGAAATGTCCGAATTTTTTAATTGCAACTCCTTGAGTGCCGCTAACAATTGATCGTAGGTATGAAAACGAGCATCCTCGGTTGGGAAGCCAAAGAAATTTTCATGTCCTCCGCGTCCCGTATCAAACTGAAAGTTCCCTAAGATCTGGAAGCCATCGTTTTCGACTTTTTTAATTTGTTTTGAATTGGCGAAACCCCAGATGCTGTCGCTTCTTACTGCTTCAATGCTTACGCCTCGATTTGAAATAGCAGTTCTTTCGAATTTATCCTTTGCTTCGATTTGGATAAATCGCATCTCATCAGGCCCTTCTGATCCAAATGCACTGGACGAAAAAACAGAACCGAAAAGGATCGGTACACAAAAAATTAAGTTCATAACTTTATTAATTTTTTTTATTTTAGATGTAAAAGTCATTAGTTTTTATCTCCTAGGTTGGAATAATAGCTTAATGGATTCAGCACCTTGAAGCAAACGGGTTGTTAAGAGGTTAGATTAAGGACTTCGGATGATGAATACCGGACAAAATAATACTATATTAAATAACTAAAGTTTTGTTGCCATTAGTACGATAGGCATTGTGAGGAAGGAACGATAAATATATGGCAAAAACTCACGGGGCAGGAGAAAAAACTAAAGAAACTCAAATGCCTGCAGGCAAACCTGCGGAAGCAAAAGCTGCTCACGAACCGAAAGCTGGAGAGTCTAAAAAACCGGAGGCAAAGGGACAGAGCGAGCCCAAAGCTTCAAGTTCACGAAACAAAGGGCATACCCCTTTGCCTGGACACTGCTTTTCCTGGGCATGCAAAGCAGAAGCCACTCGCTTTAATTTCTGTGATGAACACTATGAACATTTCAAGTTTGGATTGGTCAAAAAAACCGGAGAACCTGTTTCTGACTATGAAAAAAAGATTGAGCACTATCTAGCTTATAAAAAGCGTAGTGCTCAGAAGGTTGCGTAACAGAGCGTTACGCAGAAGGGCTGTACCCACCTCCTCCTCAGGAAGCCCCAGGATCTTCCCGATCTTCGGGGCTTCTTCTTTTATCTAGACTAACATCTTCGGCGAAGAGACTAACTGTAGTTCCGTGACTCGTAAGCACTTCCAGCTCACCTGATGGTCCAAGACTATTTACGAATCCCGATTTTTTACCCTGATCCCATTCGACTTTGGTTCCTGGCTTTAATAGTGCCCATTCGTGGTAGTGCCCTACGATGTTTTTGGGTCCTTCGGAGACTAAGCGATTCATTTCATAGAGTACTGAATCGACTAACCCTAATCTTATGTCGTCGGCCGTGATTTTCTGTCCGGCGAGCATTGTTGTCAGATCCGCGGCGTTCAGGTCGGGTCCATTGGGGGAGGCTACGCAATTCAATCCGATCCCGACAATAACAAAAGATTTAGGTCCTCCTACGCTCTCACACAATATCCCGCCAAGTTTTCGACCCTTTAGATAAATATCGTTGGGCCATTTTACAAGGACTTCCAATGGAGAGGTTTCGAAAGGAGGAAACCTTTTGCGAAGGTGACCGACTATCCCAACTGCAGTGGTCAATGGAATCCAGCTCCAAAGTCGTTTATCCTCGATCCTGACAACTAGAGACAGAAAGAGATTCCCTTCTACCGATTGCCAATTTCGGCCTAGGCGGCCTCGGCCGGCTTCTTGAATCCTAGAGGAAACCCAGGTACCGTGCGGAACACCTTTTTCGGCCAATGACTTTGCTAAATCATTGGTTGAGCCACATTTATCTACGATTTGATTTTCGTAGGACAACTTATTCTTGGACCAGGAGTGAAAGGTCTACTGCTTTGACGGAATGAGTTAAAGCTCCGACGGACAGGACATCTACTCCCTCGATCGCATAATCTGAAATATTCGACTCAGTCAAGCCGCCCGAAACTTCGACGAAGATATTGTGCTGGTTTTTATTGATTACCTTTAAGGCTGAACGAATCTGAGAGGGAGAGAAATTATCGAGCAGAACTCCTTCCGCTCCAGCATTTAGGGCTTCTTTTAGTTCTTGTTCGGAGCGTACTTCGATCTCAATTTTTAAACCATGGGGCGCGACCGCTTGCGCTCCTTTAATAGCGTTTGAAATGCCGCCTGCTGCTGCAACATGATTTTCTTTGATCAAAATCCCTCCCGAAAGACTGACTCTGTGAGGGAATCCCCCACCTGCCAATACCCCATATATGGCCACGTCTCGATAGGACGGTAATGTTTTACGGGTCAAAGTGAGTCTAGGAGTTCGATTGGGACAAGCTTCTTTGATTAACTTTGCAAATTGATGTGTTTTAGTTGCAATGCCGCTTACATATGCAGCTAGATTTAGAAAGGGTCTTTCTAAGGCTAAAAGTTCCCTTGAAAGCCCGGTGAGGCTTACCAGTGTACTTCCAGACTTAAACTTTTCGCCATTTTTGATCAAAGATTCGGCCTTTGTGAAGCCTGCAATCCTTCCTAAAGTAGTGACCAATGCCTCTCCAGCCCAAACTCCTTCTGATTTTCCAACTATTTTAGCTGTTAGTTGTTGGTCAGAATTTTTCGTAGTGCCTATCGAAGTCCAATCCCAGGGATAGCCATCGTCTTTTAGGCCGGAGTAAAGGAGGTTCTTCCATAAATCTATTTGCTCGTGATACATGTGCTTCTTTTACTACAAATGAGGACCGCTGCAAATGTTTGATCGTACCCCTAAAGGCCGGACTGCTCATGATATTAGAAACCTTACTATAGAAGTCGGTGTAAACCGGTATGCAGAGGGTTCTGCCCTGATCTGTGCCGGGCATACTCATGTGCTTTGTACGGCAACTATTGAAAACTCTGTCCCCTCGTGGATGGTGGGTAAAGGCACTGGTTGGATTACAGCCGAATATTCGATGTTGCCTCGTTCTACCCATACCCGAAGTAAACGCGATCGTGAAAAAGTTTCCGGACGGACTCAGGAGATTCAGCGTCTCATCGGGCGGGCTCTCCGAGCCTGCATTGATTTGAGTAAATTAGGGGAACGCTCTATTATGATCGACTGCGATGTACTTCAAGCAGACGGGGGTACCCGCACGGCCTCTGTTACCGGAGGATGTGTCGCGTTAAGGATTGCATTGGATAAGTTGATCAAAGCCGGGAAAATCTCCCAAGATGTTTGGGTGGATTCGGTCGCTGCTTTAAGTGTAGGGATGAAAGGCGATCAGATATTGGTAGATCTTGATTATGA
>JBDSKY010000476.1:0-3542 GCA_039916675.1 Bdellovibrionia bacterium | reverse complement strand
GCCGGGGCCCGAATCAATCACATTAAGGCGAGTGGTTTTTTCATTATTCTTGTCATCATAGATCCCCCAGTAAACCGATATTTCTCCCGATTTTGGAGTATATTTATGGGCATTGTCGAGGAGATTCACCAAAACTTGCTCAATTCGTCTTGGATCAGCCATGACGCTTGGAGTATCAATCTTTACCGTGACGGTTTGGTCCTTTTTCTCAAATACACCCTGCATTTGGTGAACAACCCGGTCTGTTAGCTCGCGGGTTTCAACACGGGACTTTTGAACGGGATCTGAAGATTCAAGATTGGATAGATCTAAAAGATCATTGATCAAACTCATAAGTCGGTCTGTATTTCGTGTAATCACTTCCAGGTACTCGGTCGTAGGGGGTATGCCGTTCAGGCTATCCAGTATTAATGTATCCGCATAACCTTTGATTGCCGTTAGGGGCGTGCGCAATTCGTGGGATACATTCGCTACGAAATCAATCCTAATCTGTTCTGCGCGAACCAGATCTGTGACATCATGGAAAACTCCGACAGCTCCATAAATTGCACCTCGATCTTTCTTTAGAGGCGAAACCGAAACTGAAAAAAATCTTTTCCCAGTGGATTGCTCAAATGAAATGGCCTTGATTGAATTCGAACTCCCTTCCTTCAAAGAGTTCTGAAAAGCGTCCAAGATTTCTGGTTCTCGAAAGAGTTCCCAAAAGTGTTTTTTTGAACTCAGCTCTCTTTTTTCAAATAAGAGGGCAAACCTGCTATTGAAGAAAAGAGGTGCCCCTTGTAGATCAACGGCGAGAATTGCTTCGGAAATTGCGCTCATCAGAGTTGCTAATTCTTCTCGCTCCAAAGACAGACTTTCGGTCTTATTCTCAAGCTGGTGCCGTATATCTTCGATTGAAGATTCTAAATCAGACCATTCTCCAAATGCTTCTTCCGCTAGTTCATGGAGCTGATAGGAATTCTGAGACTCTTCGAGATCGCGTTCCTGATTTAACAAACCCTTGGCTTTAATCAGAATCCTTCCGAGCGGAAAAACCAATCGTCTTGCCAAAACATAGGCAAAAAAGCAGAGGATCAGTGACATCACTGCGAGAAATAGGCCAAGTCCAAAATTATAAATATGAAGCGTCGTGTTCAGAGTTTCAGGAGGTGCATAGCGGCCAAGACGGGTTTGGAAATAAACACGTGCCGCTAAACCTGTAATTAAAAACGAAGTCAATATTATTAATGATTGAATAAGAACAACACGGGAAAAAATTCTCCAAGGGAACTGCCCTTGGAAGAGCCGATTTTTGATCATGAGCCCTACCTAAGCTTCTGCCTGAATCTCGACCCGGTAGCCGACTCCCCGGATAGTTTCTACCATATCAGCGCAAGAGCCCAGTTTTTTCCGGAGACCAAAGATATGGGTATCTATCGCGCGGTCTACGACTGACACCCCTTCACCCTGGACTAACTGCATTAATTTGTCACGCGACAACACACGTCCGCGATTTTGGATCAGAGCTGTTAAAAGTTTAAATTCAGAAGGGGTCAGGGACATTTCAATTTCATTACAAGTGGCTCGGTGAGATTTAAAGTCCAGAGCAATGCCTCCGGCTGTTAGCAGGTCTGGGTTCTCATTTTGGCTTTCTTGGAGTCGTTGGCCTCGTCTCAGCAATGCTCGCACTCGAGCAAGAAAAACTGAGATCTCAAAAGGTTTCGTAATGTAATCATCTGCACCCATTTCCAAGCCTAAGACGATGTCAGAGGCATCTGCACGGGCAGTAACCATGAGTACTGGAAATCTTTGTTGAAGTTTTTTACAGATTTCAAGACCTGAAACTTCCGGAAGCATCCAGTCCAGTACCACTAAGTCGTAGGTTTCTTTATTGAGAAGAATGAGAGCCTCTTCGCCATGTTCAACCCCAAAAGCCTCATAGCCCTCTCTTTTGAGGTGAAGCATCATGAGATCTTTTACGTCTTTTTCGTCTTCAACCACTAGAATTCTTGATTTTTGGCTCATCTCTAACTCCTTTATCCAAATCTAAGGGCTTTATTCCTTGAGTACGTCTTTCATGATTTCCACTCGAACGGAATGACGAATATCTTCCCCTGTGATAGCAAAGATTACATCCTCCGCAATGTTAGTTGCGTGGTCCCCAATTCTCTCTAAATTTCTTGCAATAAGGATTAATGCTAGACCCGCTTCGATTCCCTTCGGTTCCAACTTAATCACTTCTAAGACATCCTTAAAAATCTTGTGTTTTAAAGCATCCACTTGATCGTCCCGGGTAAGAACATCTTCGGCTAAGGTCAGATCCGTTTTCACAAAAGCATCGATCGCTTCTCCTACCATGAATCTTGTTTGTGCGAACATGATCGGAAGATCAACCAAAGGCTTGATAGGTGTTTCTTTCAGATACCTTTCAGCATTGTGGGCAATATTGACCGCTTGATCGCCCATGCGTTCCAGATCTGTATTGATTTTGATGATGGCTATAATCAATCGTAAGTCTGCAGCTAGGGGCTGCTGTAAGGCCAAAAGCTTTAAACATGTTCCATCGATCTGAATATGGGATTGATTGACCTTCTTTTCAATTTCGTAAACATCTTTGATTTTTCCCAGGTCTCGATTTTGAAGAGCTAGGGTGGCATTTTCTATCGAACGCTCAACCAGGCCCGCCATCGTGACAAGCTGTTCTTTTAATTCCCTGAGTGAAGTATCAAAGTGTCGCTCCATTACCCAAACCTTCCTGTGATGTAGCGCTCCGTCCGATTTTCCTTAGGAGCGGTAAATACTTGAGAGGTATCCCCAAATTCAACTAGCTCACCCAAAAGAAAAAACCCAGTCTGATCTGAAATTCTGGCAGCTTGCTGCATATTGTGAGTTACAATGATGATGGTAACTCGTTTCTTCAATTCAGTCATGAGTTCTTCGATCTTGGCAGTAGAAATTGGGTCCAGCGCACTTGTAGGTTCATCCATCAAGAGGACAGTGGGCTCCACAGCTAGGGCTCTAGCGATGCAGAGGCGCTGCTGCTGGCCCCCTGAAAGGCTGGTTCCGGGAGAATTCAGTTTGTCTTTTACCTCGTCCCAAAGTGCAGCATACTGAAGACTTTTTTCAACCGTTTCTTTTAAAACACTTTGTCGCCTGATACCGGCAAGTTTGAGGCCAGCCGCGACATTTCCGAAAATCGACATCGCAGGAAAGGGGTTCGGTTTTTGAAAAACCATTCCTACTTTCCTTCGGATGGCCACGGGATCCACAGAAGGGTGACAGATATCAACGTTTTCAAGGAGAATTTTTCCTGTCGCGGTTGCGTTGGCAGTTTCCTCATGGAGGCGATTCAAGCATCGAATGAAAGTCGATTTACCGCAACCGGATGGGCCGATGATCGCTGTAACGGTGTGATGGGCAGCTTTCAAATTAACACTTTTTACGGCATGATGGTTTCCGAACCAGGCATTAAGATCCTGAACTTCTAGAATGCTGTTTGCTTTTTTACTGATCATGTCGTTTAAAGTCGTACTCAAATTTCTTGTTATCATGCCTTAGGCCTT
>JBDSKY010000475.1:0-6119 GCA_039916675.1 Bdellovibrionia bacterium | reverse complement strand
CTTTACGGTGGGAGCGTCACTCCTGATAATATCGATTCTCTGCTTGCCTGTTCCGACGTAGACGGAGCACTGGTAGGCGGTGCTAGCCTCAAAGCCGAAAGCTTTCTCGCCTTGATCCAAGCTGGCGGCCGGGCTTTGACCTGAACAGGTTTCTCTTTTAAAATTTGTCTCAGCTACTTCACCGTCAAAACACGAAGATCCCCAGTCTTACGAATGATTTCCACTACCGTCCCATGCTGGGCTCGTCGTACCACTAAATCGATCTCCCAGTTTCTCCCCTGCAAGTTTTTTATTTCCAACGTATTAATTTTCGGGGTCAAAAGCGGCGAATTAAAGACCAAAAAGGATTGGTCAATATCCATAGAAATCCCAAGCATCGACTTCAACATTAAAAAAACAGATCCTGCCGCCCAGGCCTGTGGTTTACATGCCACTTCATAAGGAATGGGAGGCTCCACACCCCGCTTCCTAAACCCACAAAATAGCTCTGGCAATCTGAAGTCGTTACTCGACTCAAGAACACCAATCAATGCCAGGGCTAGTTTTTCTAAGTGTGCAGTTTGTCCATACAGCCTGAATCCTTCCATAATGAGCGAGTTATCGTGAGGCCAGACCGAGCCATTATGATAACTCAATGGATTATAGGACGATTCTTGACTCGCCAATGTTCTGATGCCGTGACCACTAAACATGAATTCTGACATTAAAATTGTTGAAACGTCTGCCGCCTGTGAAGGCGTTACAATTTGGGACCAGAGGCAGTGCCCCATATTTGAGGAACGGACGTCACAAGGACGAGGTGTCCCATCCAATGCAAGGTAAATATAGTTGCTTTGAGAATCCCAAAACTTTTCCCTGAACCTTTCTTTAAGCTGGAGTGCATCTTTTCTAAAATGCGCAGCCAGTTCATCTTGATCCAAGAACTTCGCCAAACCTGCCATCACCATTTTTGCCTGAAACACATAACCCTGCACTTCACAAAGTCGGATAGGAGCTTCGGCTAAAGTTCCGTCTGAGTGCATGATTGAGTCGTGTGAATCTTTCCATCCCTGATTGGCTAATCCCCGGGGAGACTGCTGTTTGTATTCCACAAAACCGTCTCCATCAAAGTCCCCCCACTTGTTTATCCATTCCATTGCCCGAAGCACCATCGGCCACCAGACCAATAATTTTTCTTTGTCATGGGTCCAACGAATATATTCTCCTAGTAACACCAACAACAGCGGGGTCGCGTCTACCGAGCCATAATAAGGGCCAAAGGGTAACTCTCGTGTCTTGCACACTTCCCCTCGGCGCATTTCGTGAAACACCTTGCCGGGCTGCTCATCAGTAAAGCCGTCCACTTTTGAACCTAAATGAGCAAGTGCATAATCAATTACGCCCCTTGCAACTGAGGGATACCAAGGCAACAATTGATATGCCGTAATAATCCCATCCCGTCCGAAGGCCGCACTAAACCAGGGTATCCCAGCATAGGGGTAAAGGTCGGTATTCGACCCTTGAGTCAAAAGCATATGGATGTCGGTCTTAGCATTAGTAATGGCGCGATTAAGGATGGCATTATCTGATTCCACAACTAAAGGAGAAAGCAGAGCTTTTTCGCGCCTCTGAACCATCGCCTCAAATTGGTCGGCGACAGATAGACCTCCAAATACTCTACCGTGAAAGTCTCCATCGGACGGATGATCAAACGAAATAACCGTTTTGAGAGAAACGGTTTCTTTTCGAGGAACATTAATGCGGATAAAGTGTCCCACCAATGAGGGAGAAACTCTCACCTTCTCGGCCTCAAAATATCGATGAATAAAAGTCTTGCGAACTTGGTGATCTAAACCTTCATACTGAAGAGTTGAAATCCTTTCATTTCCTTTAACATAATCATCGGGGGAGAGCATTCGACCCCGATTGGCCCTGGTAAAACCACGCACTTCGAAAATATCGTCAAAACGTCCCCCGGCCCACTGTTCAATTTGAAGCGTTTGCGTCTTGCTTGAGAAATTCTTGATCTCCACCGTCTCATACACATTGTCTAGATAAAATGCCAAGACTCGCCTGATTAGAAAAGTATCACGAGGAATTCTGCCTGCGTCTCCGATCATTTGAAAATCGCGATTCGTCATAGAAAACACCAAAGCGTTTCCACCGAAACGCAACTCATTGGCTAAAGGTACAGGAGCTGCGCCATTAAAGGTCATCTCCCAAACACTCAAATACCGCGTATCATTGAAATAAAACCCCAATTCACTACCCGTTGAATAAGCTCGCGGAGCTTCCCCGCGGAAATCCATGACCCCGAAAGCCTGGTTATCTTTAAAACTAACCTTGGCGATCCCTGTCAGAAGGACGCTGGAAGGGATGTACGAGATCCCGTCGATGACGATCGCGCCAGGCTCGTTGAGCGGCAACATGTCTGTAGACATGAATATAATCCTCCGTCATCCTTTGAAGCGAAAACTTGCTTTCCACCCAAGCTCGGCAACCTTTTCGATCAATGGCTGAAATATTTTTTACCTTGTCGGCTAAAACTTCAATATTCATGTCGCAATATCCAGTAATGCCGTCTTTTAATAATTCGGGCACTGACCCACAAGGCCTTGCCAATACCGGGGTGCCACAAGCGAGAGATTCAATCATGACCAAGCCAAACGGTTCCGGCCAGTCTACGGGAAAAACCGTCGCCAATGAGTTTCCTAGGAATTCGGATTTCTCGGACTCTGAGATTTCTCCGATGTATTCTATAAATCGGTTATCCACGTGAGGCTTTACAAAGGCGTCATAATATTCTTGCCCTAATCCTGCCTCTATCTTGGCCGCGATTTTTAATGGGATTCCTGAACGCTTCGCTATCTCGATGGCCCATTCCGGGCGTTTTTCTGACGAAATTCTTCCTAGAAAAGCCAGATAGCCACCCGAATTAGGATAAAACTGAAATCGATCGACATCTATCCCGTGATAAATAGTTTTAATCCAGGGAAGCGACATAGGTAATCGCTGGGAATCACTTATAGAGATAAACTGACTATTTAAAGACCCATAGAATGCCTCTGGCATATCTACAAGATCCAAACGCCCGTGCATGGTCGTAATGAGGGGTGTACTAGTCATCCTTGCTAAGGGAAGCATCCAATAATCATTATTATTATGAATAATATCAAAATCCTCTGCCTGCTTGGCAACCATCTCAAGCATTTTAAAATGGTAGGCATGAGGATCTCGAACAAGTACTTTTTTAAGCCTAAAGGCTTCCTCAATAACTGGAACCAGTTCTCCTTCGGCAGTAGAGTCGCCCGAAGCAAAAAGAACGACTTCAATATTTGCTTGAGTTAAACCTCGGCACAAATTAGCGACTACGCGCTCGGTGCCTCCGTAGAGCACTGGAGGGACACTTTCAAAAAGGGGAGCAAGGATCGCAACACGCATTGGAGATATTCCATAGCGATTGCTATGCCAGTGCGTAAAGTCGACCGCTTACCCGATTTTCTCGCGTAAAAGGCGACGGCTTATTCAATTGTTTAACGAGGAGCTACAGCCTATTTAGCTGGTGTACCCGTTTGTGAAGTAACCGGCGCAGCTGCCGCAGGAACTTGTTGAGTGGCAGCAGGGTTCGGTGCAACATTGCCCGACATAGATTCAAATAAACTCTTCTTAGACTGACCTCCTAATAAGGTCAAAGTAAGAGAGGTCACCATAAAAACAGCGGCAGCGCCTGAAGTCAATCTTGTGAAAAAATTGGCTCCACCTGAACTCCCAAATACTGTTTGGCTGGATCCAGCAAAAGAGGTGCTGATTTCAGCACCCTTTCCAGACTGGATCAAAACCAACAACACTATTAAGACACAGGTAAATATATGGACGACAGTTATCAGAGTCTGCATTTTACTTGTTCTCTTTTGCTTTCTTCTCTTGATGCTTCTTGATCATTTCGTCCTGAACATTACGAGGAACTGGAGAATACTTCAAGAATTCCATCGTAAATTCGCCTTTACCCTGTGTTGCAGAGCGTAGATCGGTCGAATAACCAAACATTTCATTCAATGGTACTTCAGCTTCGATCACTGCATAACCTTCGTTGGTCGAACTATTCACAATCATGCCGCGGCGCTGATTGATTTGTCCCATGACTGAACCTTGGAATTCTTCAGGAGCCTGACTTTCCAATTTCATAATTGGTTCAAGAACAACTGGACCCGCTTTTTCGTAAGCTTCACGGAAGCCCATTAAGGAAGCAGTTTTGAAAGCTTGTTCTGAGGAATCGACGTCATGGCTAGCTCCGTCATTAACTACTGCTCGAACGCCCACAATCGGGAATCCAATTAAGCGGCCTTCTTTAACTGCTTCTTGAAATCCTTTGTCACAAGCAGAAATAAATTCACGAGGAATCGATCCACCGGTTACATCATCGACGAATTCATAAAGTACTGCTGAGTCGGCTGGAAGTGGCTCAATATAGCCCACAACTTTACCGAACTGCCCGGAACCACCGGTTTGCTTTTTATGGGTGTAGTTGAAATCGCCACGTTTAGTGATGGTCTCACGGAATGCAACCTGAGGCTTACCGACGATCACTTCGCAGGCGTACTCACGCTTGATTCGCTCACAGTAAATTTCCAAGTGAAGTTCACCCATCCCACTAATAATGGTCTGAGCAGATTCTTCGTCGCGATGCACCCGAAGAGTAGGATCTTCTTTGGTGAATTTATTGAGAGCTTTCGAAAAGTTAGCTTGGCCGGCTTTGTCCTTTGGAGCAATAGCCAAAGAAATCACGGCATTTGGAATAAACATGGAGGTCATCGTGTACTTGATCGTTCCGTCGGTGAAAGTATCACCGGAGGCACAATCCACACCAAACAACGCTACAATATCTCCAGCTACCGCTTCTTCAACATCGTTCATCTCGTCAGCATGCATGTGCACTAAGCGAGGAACTTTAACTTTTTTGTCATTGGAAGAGTTGAATATCACATCTCCCTTTTTAACTGAGCCTTGGTAAACTCGCATATAAGTGAGCTGACCATAACGGCCTTCGTCCAATTTAAATGCAAGGCCGACGAACGGAAGTTTAGAATCTGACGTCAGAACTATTTTAGCTTCAGCATTACGTTGGTCGAGAGCAATATTCTCTTTTTCAGGAGGACTTGGCAGATAATAGGTTACTGCATCCAATAAAAGCTGAACGCCCTTATTTTTATAAGCAGAACCCGTCATAACAGGAGTGAAATTTAAGCTGAGAGTAGCTTTACGAATCGCAAGCCGAAGCTCTTGAACGGTAACACTTTCTCCTTCGAGATATTTATTCCCAACAACCTCATCAAACTCACCTACGGCCGCAATCAATTCCTCGCGGTATTTCTGACATTCGTCCTGAATATCGGCAGGAATTGCTTCTTCACGAATATTTTCGCCATTATCACCGTCAAAATAGAAAGCTTTCATGGTCACTAAATCGACCATACCTTTGAACTGGTCTTCAGCGCCGATAGGATAAGTGATCAAATGCGCGTTGTGACTTAGCTTTTCGCGCAACATCTTGACGCCACGAAACGGATTTGCTCCGGCTCGGTCCATCTTATTAATGAAACAAATTCGGGGAACTTTGTACCGTTTCATCTGGCGGTCCACAGTGATCGATTGAGACTGAACGCCTGCAACCGAACAAAGCACAAGAACAGCGCCGTCTAAAACGCGCAAGGAGCGTTCAACTTCGATGGTAAAATCCACGTGACCTGGAGTATCGATCAAATTGACGTTGTAATCTTTCCACTCGCAATAAGTGGCAGCTGATTGAATCGTAATACCTTTTTCACGTTCGAGATCCATAAAATCCATGGTCGCGCCTACGCCAGACTTGCCCTTAACTTCTTCAATCTTATGAATTTTATTTGTGTAAAACAATACACGCTCAGACAACGTAGTCTTACCTGAATCGATGTGAGCAGAAATACCGATATTACGAACCTTATCAACTGAAATACGAGCCATGAGCCTTCTCCTTGAAAAAACGTGTTGCGCGACTCTCCCAAAAGCGATCGATTTAATCAAGTGATTTTTTTAAGAGAGGCCCTTTTCATCACAGGTCGCTAGCTACCTGCTTGCCTTTTGCTTTTCTTCCTGTTCTCACT